>JBKJPI010000298.1:0-3468 GCA_046595235.1 Burkholderiales bacterium
CAGCGCCGAGCGCGTGAGCCCCACGAGAAATTCGGCTGACCAGCGCACGGCCGCCTCTCTCTCCCCGCGCACGAGGTTGTAGCCGCGGGCGAGACCGGCGCCCCCGAATGCGCCCACGATAGCGCCGCCCAGTACGCCGGCGCCGAAGGTGAGTCCGCCCGCGGCGAGGTCGGCCGCCAGGCCGCCCATGGCGCCGGAGGCGAGCCCGCCGAGCACGGCCGAGGAGCGTTCGCTCAGCGGTTCGGTGGCGGTGTAATCGTCCTGCAGACGGCGCAGGACCTCGGCAGCGGCCTGGCCTTTCAGCCCATGCAGGTCGATGAGCTCGTCGGTGGCCTCACGGATGGCGGCGTCCAGCCGCTCTGCCAGCGACGCCATCGCACGTTCCTTGTCCGAAGGCGCCTCGCTGCTGCCCAGACCCAGCGAGCGGATGAGCTCGCGCGCGTGCTGCCGGAACGTTTTCTCTCCCAGGACCTCGCGATCGACGAGTGCGCGCGCGAGCTGCGCTGCGAGTATCTTCATGGCCGCGTTGAAGCGGACGAGATTTTTCTTCCGCCATGCGGCGACGACCCGCGCGAACGCCGCCCGTTTTTCATGCGGCAAAAGCTTGTCGATCGCGCCGAGCAGCACTTCTTCCTGCACCCAGCATCGCGCGAACGCGTCCAGCGCCAGCACCTCGCGGACGATTTCGAACCGGTCGAGATGCGTGCGCCACTTCGCGGCCTGCGCGGCTTCGTCCGCGGCGCTGCGCGGCGGTCCCATCTGGTTCAGCAACAGCACCACCGGCTTGCCGATCCAGGCGAGAATCTCCATCTCCATGTCGACATAACCCACGGTGGCCGGGTCTTCGGCGGCATTGACGATGTAGAGCAGAACGTCGGCATGATCGCGGGCATTGCGCACTGCCGCCTGACTGCACCACAGGGGCCGGTCGCGGAAGCGGTCCCACACCTGGGTCAGGATCCAGCCCAGCGGGTTGCCGGCGTTGCGCAGACGGCGCAGCAGTCGGGCAGTGTCGCCGAATCCCGGCGTGTCCCACAGCATGAGAGCGGTTCCATCGCCGAGATCGAGCAGCGGATAGACCTCGGCCATATCGGTGACATGCGCGGCGTCGCGCACTTCGCCGACGTCGCTGCCGAGGAGCGTGCGCGCAAGCGTGGTCTTGCCTGCATTCGTATGCGAGATGAGACTCAGGTGAATCGCGATTCCGGAGTCGCTCAACGCACCGCCCGCCGGGGAGCATCGGGCACCGTGAGGGCCTCGACGCGCATCGCCGCAGCGGCGGCATCATCCGCGTCGAGATCGAGCGACACGGCTTCCACGCCGTATCGGCGCAGCATTGACTCCCATGTCTGACGCCGCTCGGCGAGGCGCGGCTCCATGTCGCCGTGTCCCCCGAACTGCTGCCGATAGGGCGATTCGTTGAGAACGATCAGGAGGCGGCTCGTCTCACCGGCTTCCCGCAAGGCCCGTTGAAAGGCGGCTATCAGTGCGCCCTGACTTTCATCCTCCGGCGTGGACGCAATGTTGAACAGCACGACGAGGTAGTCGGGCGCGCCCTCTTCGCTTCGCACGCTGCCGCCGAAGTAGTTCTCCTCGTCGCCAAAGGCGATGGGCGCCGTGAGCTCGATTCGCGCACGCGCCCCATGGAGCTCTGTGAACAGCGCCTCCAGGGCCTCTTTCGTGCGCGCGCTCGGGTGGTAACTGTGAGGAATCACCCGCACGACTTCGCCCTTGCCCTGTCTTGCGGCCAGCAGCCGCCGGAAGTACGGATCGCCGTTCACCGCGAACGGGAGACTGTGCTGCAAGCGGCGGGCAGAAATCGCGCTCCACAACGCAAGCGCGAGGCGCGGCGCGACGATGAAGAGCGCCGCCGTGAGTGCGTAAAGGTGTATCCACGCCGCCGCGTTCTCCCCCGGCTGCGCGGCGGACCAGCGCAGGGCTGCGAGACCTTCCGCACCGGGAATCGCAATGCCGCTCAGCGCGGACGCCGGGCCCAGAACCCCGTTCAGCAGGCGATGCACCGCGTGCTCCGTCAGGAACGTGCTTTCCCATCCGGCGAGGTATTCGAGCCCAAGCCCGCGCGCGTACAGGCCGGCGACCGCGCCGGCGGCGAGCAGCGCGGCGCTCGCGTGCAGGACCGCGCGCACCCGCGCGGCGTTGAGTCCCGATGAGACGCGCGACCAGTCGGCAATGAAACGTCGCAGGCCACGTGCGAGCGGCTCGGCCTGCGCGTGCTCCGGCCCGGCGCGCTGTGCTATGCGCAGGAGCACGCGAGTCAACAGCCCTGGCGCGCCCGGCGGCTGAGAGCGGACCGCGCGGGCAATGGCACGTACGAGCATGACGGCATAGACGCCCACGTTCCACGCGAGCATGCCGAGCAGCGGGAAGGAGATGATGTTGATGCGCCGGTCCGGGCCGAGCTCGTTGGCGGCGAATCCAAGCAGGAAAGCGACAAGCGGTATCGCCCACCCCGACCAGCGCGGCCACCGGACCGCCCGGCGCGCGCGGACGACTTCCGGATATTCATCCTCCATCCTCGTGCACGCGAGCGCCGCCCGACGGGCGAGAAAAATATCTTCGGCGTCGCGGCCGTCAGCGCCGGCACCCGCGGAGGACTCGCGGTGCGCAGTTTCCGTAGCCCATTGGCGATTCTCGCGGGACCACACGCTGTGCCGGGTATCGGTCATTTCGATCGCGCGAACCAGCAGAACACGTTGCGCGTCAGCTTCGTTCAAGTCTCGCGGTCCTTGCTGAACGTTGCAGAAGTACGGTCACCCGACGGCGCGGACCGGGGCGCCGCCGGCGCCGTTCCCGTGTCCGATTCCGTCGCGCTAGGCTTCTTCAGCACGTTCGCCTCGCTCGTGAGCGATTGCGGCATCCAGTTCGGCGCCGAAAAGCACCACTGCCGCGGAGAGGAAAAAGAAAAACAGCAGCACGATGACGGCGCACATGCTGCCATAAGTGGCGTTGTAGCTGGAGAAGTGCTGAACGTAGTAGCCGAAGGCGAGCGAAGCCCCGATCCAGAACGCGACGGCGAATACCGAACCGGTCGTGACGAGGCGAAAAGGCTGTTTCACGTTGGGTGCCGCCCAGTAGACGATCGCGACGACGAGCAGGAGAATGAAAGCCGCAATCGGCCAGCGCATCCACGTCCAGACCGTGATGAAGAACGAGTCGAGCCCGACATAACCTGCGAGCCAGGTGAGGAAGGCCGGACCGGTGATCATGATGCCGGCCGCCATGATGAGCATCAGCGCGATTGCGAGCGTATAGACGATCGAGACGAGCATGCGTTTCCACGTCGGTCGCCGCTCCTTGACCTTGTAGGCGACGTTGAGGGCGTTCATCGTCCCCAGCACCGCGGCAGAGGCCGACCACACCGACAGTGCAATCGCCGCCGACATGAGCCCGCGCTGTTGCTTCTGAAGCTCGTCCAGAACCGTGTTCACCAGCTTCATCGCCTGGTCC
>JBKJPI010000173.1:0-15019 GCA_046595235.1 Burkholderiales bacterium
GGTTGGCGTCATCGCCGCCCAGTCGATCGGGGAGCCCGGCACGCAGCTCACGATGCGCACCTTCCACATCGGTGGTGCAGCGTCGCGGACGGCGGTTGCGAGCCAGGTGGAGAGCAAGTCGAACGGTGTTCTGCGTTACGCGGCGGGCATGCGTTACGTGACGAACCTGCGCGGCGAGCAAGTTGCCATCTCGCGTAACGGTGAAGTCGTGATCTACGACGACGCCAACCGTGAGCGCGAACGCCACAAGGTGCCGTACGGTGCGATGCTCCTGGCCCGCGACGAGCAGATGGCCAAAGCCGGCCAGGTGCTCGCGACGTGGGATCCGCATACCCGTCCGATCATCACCGAGTACTCGGGACGCGTTAAGTTCGAGAACGTCGAGGAAGGCGTCACGGTCGCTCGTCAGATCGACGAAGTGACGGGTCTTTCGACGCTGGTCGTGGTCGATCCGAAACGCCGCGGAACGGTGCAGGCGAAAGGCCTCCGTCCGCAGGTGAAACTGCTCGACGAAAGCGGGAACGAAGTGAAGATGGCCGGCTCGGAAATCTCGGTCAACATCACCTTCCAGATCGGCTCCATCATCACCGTGAGAGACGGTCAGGAAGTCGGTGTGGGCGAAGTGCTTGCCCGTATCCCGCAGGAAACATCGAAGACCCGCGACATCACGGGCGGTCTCCCGCGTGTGGCCGAGCTCTTCGAAGCACGCTCGCCGAAGGATGCAGGTGTGCTTGCGGAAGTTACCGGAACGGTTTCGTTCGGTAAGGACACCAAAGGCAAGCAGCGTCTGGTCATCACCGACCTCGATGGCGTCGCCAACGAGTACCTGATTCCGAAGGACAAGCACGTCATGGCGCACGATGGCCAGGTCGTGAACAAGGGCGAGATGATCGTCGATGGCCCAGCCGATCCGCATGACATCCTGAGGCTTCTGGGCGTGGAAGCGCTCGCACGCTACATCTGCAACGAAGTGCAGGACGTCTATCGGCTGCAGGGTGTGAAGATCAACGACAAGCACATCGAAGTCATCGTCCGGCAGATGCTGCGGCGGGTAATGATCGTCGACCCCGGTGAGACGCGCTTCATCACGGGCGAGCAGGTCGAGCGCTCTGAAGTGCTGGAAGAGAACGAGAAGATGGAGGCCGAAGGCAAGCGGGCAGGGGTTTACGATTACATGCTGCTCGGGATTACCAAGGCCTCGCTCTCGACCGATTCGTTCATCTCGGCGGCTTCGTTCCAGGAAACCACGCGAGTGCTCACCGAAGCTGCCATCATGGGCAAGCGCGACGAGTTGCGCGGATTGAAAGAGAACGTGATCGTAGGCCGGCTGATCCCTGCCGGAACCGGTCTCGCGTATCACAAGATCCGCCGCCGTCAGGCGGAGGTCGCGGCGACCCTCGAGGCTCCTCAGGCAGTCGAGCCCGAGGTCACCGGCACCGAGGACCAGGAGCAGGTGGCGTAGGGCTCGTCCAAAAGTAAAAATCTACTTTTGGCCGGGACGGCAAGTCAGCACTTCAGGCTTGGGGCGGCCCGGCGCCTGAAGTGCGGAAAGAGCAAGGAGGAACCGAGTGGTCGCAAGGCGCTCGGTGTTTCGTAGCAGTTCAAGCTGAATCGGCGGGCTTGCCAGCGATTCAGTTCAAATTTAACCGCGCAAACTCAGGTTTGCACGTTGAGGCGGGAGAGTTAGTCGGCGCAAAGTAGGTTTGCACTTTGCGCCGGGTCGGTCTAAAATCCGGCTTCTTTTTACCGCGTGGGCCGCAATGGCTCGCGGGGATAAAGCCTCAGGATTCCCGGCCCGGGACGGCGGCAACGCCGTCCCCGCTTTTTTGGGCGAACGGAAAACAGCAACGTCCGAAAGTGAACATCTACTTTCGGCCGGAAAGACCAAGTGGTATGCATCGCGCTTGGTGTTTCGTAGAAGTTTCACGGTAAATCGACGGGCTATGCCCACGATTTAGTTCAAATTTTAATCGGCGCAAAGTAGGGTTTCACTTTGCGACGTAGGGATTAGATTCATGCCAACTATCAATCAGCTCGTGCGTAAGCCCCGTCGTGCTCCGCGAACGAAGAGCAAAGTGCCGGCGCTCGCGGGCTCTCCGCAGCGCCGCGGCGTTTGCACGCGTGTTTACACGACCACGCCGAAGAAACCGAACTCGGCCTTGCGTAAGGTTGCGAAAGTGCGGCTCACGAATGGTTTCGAAGTCATCGGTTACATCGGTGGTGAAGGGCACAACCTGCAGGAGCACTCGGTTGTTCTGATCCGCGGCGGTCGCGTAAAGGATTTGCCAGGTGTGCGTTACCACGTCGTGCGGGGAAGCCTCGATACGGCGGGCGTGAAGGACAGGAAGCAGGGGCGTTCCAAATACGGCGCTAAACGCGCCAAAGCTGCTTAGCGCATGTAGCACCGGGCGCCGGCTTTACGAGCCCGCATGAGCGGGTCAGCGCCGAAAGCTACCTAATAGACAGGATCAGACAGACCGATGCCGAGACGTAGAGAAATACCGAAGCGCGAAATACTCCCGGACCCGAAGTACTCGAGCCAGGACGTGTCCAAATTCATCAACGTATTGATGACCGGGGGCAAGAAGTCGGTGGCTGAGCGGATCATTTACGGCGCGCTCGATACGATTCGTCAGAAGAGCAACAAAGAGCCGCTCGAGGTTTTCACCCTCGCACTGAACAATGTGAAGCCCATGGTCGAAGTGAAAAGCCGCCGCGTCGGTGGTGCGAACTATCAGGTGCCGGTGGAAGTGCGCCCGATCCGGCGCATGGCGCTCGCGATGCGCTGGCTGCGCGACGCGGCGCGCGGACGCGGTGAAAAGTCGATGCAGGCGCGTCTTGCGAGCGAGCTCGCGGAAGCCGCCGAGGGCCGAGGCGGCGCGATGAAGAAGCGCGAAGAAGTTCACCGCATGGCTGAAGCGAACAAAGCGTTTTCCCATTACAGGTTCTAACAGGCTGAATCCCAAGTGCCACGCAAGACTCCCATAGAGCGGTATCGCAACATCGGCATCATGGCCCACATCGATGCCGGTAAGACTACGACCACCGAACGCGTACTGTTCTATACGGGCGTATCGCACAAGATCGGCGAAGTGCATGACGGCACCGCCGTGATGGACTGGATGGAGCAGGAGCAGGAACGTGGCATTACCATTACTTCTGCTGCGACGACCTGCTTCTGGAAAGGCATGGACGCGAGCTACCCCGAGCACCGCGTCAACATTATCGATACGCCCGGCCACGTCGATTTCACCATCGAGGTCGAGCGTTCGCTGCGCGTGCTCGACGGCGCGTGCACAGTGCTCTGCGCGGTGGGTGGCGTTCAGCCCCAGACCGAGACCGTCTGGCGCCAGGGCAACAAGTACAAGGTCCCCCGGCTCTTTTTCGTGAACAAGATGGACCGCCAGGGCGCCGATTTCATGCGCGTCTTCGAGCAGGTCAAGGCGCGTCTCAAAGCCAACCCGGTTCCCGTGCAGCTTCCGATCGGCGCGGAAGAACGCTTCGAAGGCGTGATCGACCTCGTAAAGATGAAGGCGATCTATTGGGACGAATCAACGCAAGGAATGAAGTTTGAGCTGCGAGATATTCCGGCAGAGCTCGTTGACGAGGCCGCGGAGTGGCGTGAGAAGCTCGTCGAGTCCGCCGCCGAAGCCAACGAAGAGTTGATGAACAAGTATCTCGAGACCGGCGAGCTCACCGAAGCCGAGATCAAGCAGGGTCTGCGCACGCGCACGATCAACAACGAGATCTACCCGATGCTGTGCGGGTCGGCGTTCAAGAACAAGGGCGTCCAGGCGATGCTCGACGCGGTTCTCGACTACATGCCGTCGCCCGTCGATATCGACCCCGTCAAAGGCATCAAGGACAACGGGCAGCCCGACGAGCGCCCGCCGACCGACGAAGCGCCGTTCTCGGGGCTCGCGTTCAAGATCATGACTGACCCGTTCGTCGGGCAGCTCACGTTCTTCCGTGTGTACTCGGGTGTGGTGAATTCGGGTGACACAATCTACAACCCCGTTAAGGGACGTAAGGAGCGCATCGGCCGCATTCTGCAGATGCACGCGAACGATCGCGAAGAGATCAAGGAAGTTCGCGCGGGCGATATCGCCGCCGCAGTGGGCCTCAAGGACTACACGACGGGCGACACGCTCACGAGCGCTGAGAAAATTATTACGCTCGAAAAGATGGAATTTCCCGAGCCGGTGATTCACGTCGCCGTCGAGCCGAAAACCAAGGCTGATCAGGAGAAGATGGGCATGGCGTTGAACCGCCTTGCCCAGGAAGACCCATCGTTCCGCGTGCACACCGATGAAGAGTCCGGCCAGACGATCATCTCCGGCATGGGCGAGCTCCATCTCGAGATCATCGTTGATCGCATGAAGCGCGAATTCGGCGTGGAAGCGAACGTCGGTGCGCCGCAGGTGGCATACCGCGAGACGATCAAGAAGTCTGTCGATAAAGTGGAAGGCAAATTCGTCAAGCAGTCTGGCGGCCGCGGCCAGTACGGTCACGTGTGGCTCCGGATGGAGCCGCAGGAACCGGGCAAAGGGTACGAGTTCGTCGACGCGATCAAGGGCGGCTCGGTGCCGCGGGAATACATCCCCGCGGTGCAGAAGGGCATCAACGACACGCTGCCGAATGGCGTGCTTGCTGGCTTCCCGGTCGTCGACGTGAAAGTGACGCTGATCGACGGCTCGTACCACGAGGTCGATTCGAACGAAAACGCGTTCAAGATGGCGGGCTCGATCGCTTTCAAGGAAGGCATGCGTCGCGCGAGCCCGACTCTGCTCGAGCCGATCATGTCGGTCGAAGTGGAGACGCCCGAAGATTTCATGGGCAACGTGGTCGGCGATCTGTCGTCCCGCCGCGGAACGATCCAGGGCATGGAAGACATGGCCGGCGGGGGCAAAGCGGTGAAAGCCGAAGTGCCCCTCGCTGAGATGTTTGGCTACTCGACAACGCTGCGTTCGCTTTCACAGGGTCGCGCGACGTACTCGATGGAATTCAAGCACTACTCGGAAGCACCGAAGAACGTCGCCGAAGCGATCATCAATAAGTACACCGGCAAAGACGGTACCGAAAAGAAATAAAGAGAGAACCTCATGGCTAAAGGCAAATTCGAAAGGACCAAACCGCACGTAAACGTGGGGACGATTGGTCACGTGGACCACGGTAAGACGACGCTGACGGCGGCGATCACGTCGGTGTTGTCGAAGAAGTTTGGCGGTGAGGCGAAGAGCTACGCGCAGATCGATGCGGCGCCTGAAGAGAAGGCGCGCGGGATCACGATCAATACGGCGCACGTGGAGTATGAGACGGCGAACCGTCACTACGCCCACGTCGACTGCCCGGGTCACGCGGATTACGTAAAGAACATGATCACGGGTGCGGCGCAGATGGACGGCGCGATCCTGGTGGTGTCGGCCGCTGACGGCCCGATGCCGCAGACGCGCGAGCACATCCTGCTTGCCCGCCAGGTAGGGGTGCCCTACATGGTTGTATTCATGAACAAAGCGGACATGGTGGACGACGCCGAGCTTCTGGAGCTCGTGGAGATGGAAGTGCGCGAGCTGCTCTCGAAGTATGAGTTTCCGGGTGATGACACTCCGATCGTGATCGGCTCGGCGTTAAAGGCGCTCGAGGGCGACACGACCGATATCGGCGAAGGCGCGATCATGAAGCTTGCCGAAGCGCTGGATACCTACATCCCGCAGCCGAAGCGTGCGCTGGACGGGCCGTTCCTGATGCCGGTGGAAGATGTGTTCTCGATCTCGGGTCGGGGCACGGTGGTGACCGGGCGCGTTGAGCGCGGCGTGGTCAAGGTGGGTGAAGAGATCGAGATCGTGGGTTTGAAGCCGACGATCAAGACGGTGTGCACGGGTGTTGAGATGTTCAGGAAGCTCCTGGACCAGGGCCAGGCGGGTGACTACGTGGGCGTGCTGCTGCGGGGCACGAAGCGGGAGGAAGTGGAGCGGGGGCAAGTGTTGGCGAAGCCCGGCTCGATTACGCCGCACACGAAGTTCAGCGCCGAGATCTACGTATTGAGCAAGGAAGAGGGTGGACGGCATACGCCGTTCTTCAACGGCTACCGGCCGCAGTTCTACTTCCGCACGACCGACGTGACGGGCTCGATCGAGCTGCCGGCGGGCACCGAGATGGTGATGCCGGGGGACAACATATCGATCACGGTTGCGCTGATCCAGCCGATCGCGATGGAAGAGGGCCTGCGCTTCGCCATTCGCGAAGGCGGCCGAACGGTCGGCGCGGGAGTCGTAGCCAAAGTACTGGAATGATTCGTCCGAAAGTACAAACCTACTTTCGGCCGGAACGGCAAGTTAGAACTTCAGGCTTGGGGCGGCCCGGCGCCTGAAGTGCGCAAGGAGCAACGAAAACCGAGTGGTAAGCAGCGTGCTCGGTGTGATGTGGAAGTTTCAAGCTGAATCGTCGGGCTTTGCCCGCGATTCAGTTCAAACATTATCGGCGCAAAGTAGGTGTGCACTTTTGCGACGGGATTTTTAATCGGCGCAAAGTAGGTGTGCACTTTGCGACGGGAGGCTACATGGCAGTCAAGTCGTCCAAAATTCGTATCCGTCTGAAGGCGTTCGACTACCGGCTGATCGATCAGTCGGCGCTTGAAATCGTCGACACCGCCAAGCGCACGGGTGCAGTGGTCAAGGGGCCGGTGCCGTTGCCGACGCGCAAGCAGCGCTTCGACCTTCTGCGCTCGCCGCACGTGAACAAAACGTCGCGCGATCAGCTCGAGATTCGGACGCATCTGCGGCTCATGGACATCATCGATCCGACCGACAAAACCGTCGACGCGCTGATGAAGCTCGACTTGCCGGCCGGCGTGGACGTAGAAATCAAACTTTGATCGTCCAAAAGTAAAAATCTACTTTTGGCCGGAACGGCAATTAGAACTTCAGGCTTGGGGCGGCCCGGCGCCTGAAGTGCGGAAAGAGCAACGAAGAACCGAGTGGTATGCATTCGCGCTCGGTTTTTCGTAGATGTAGAACTTTCAAGCTGTAATCGGCTGGCTTCGCCAGCGATTCAGTTCAAATTTGTAGTTTCGGCGCAAAGTAGGTTTGCACTTTGCGACGAAGATGGTGTTCCGGCGCAAAGTCAGTTTGCACTTTGCGACGTAAAGTTCAGTCGCTGACCAATTGTAGTCGGCGCCAGGTGTTGAGCCTGTAATCAATAACCGTCCGGCCAAGGCTGGCGGTTATTGTAATAAGAGGGCATAGAGATGAGCTTAGGACTGGTCGGCCGCAAAGTCGGCATGACACGCGTTTTCACCGATGACGGCGATTCCATTCCCGTTACCGTCGTGGACGTGTCGAACAATCGCGTTACACAGATCAAGACCGTTGGCACTGACGGTTACACGTCCGTGCAGGTCGCCTTTGGTGTGCGCAGGGCGAGCCGCGTCAGCAAACCGGCCGCAGGCCATTTTGCTAAAGCGGGTGTTGAAGCCGGGCGCGTGCTACGTGAATTCCGCGTGACACCCGAGCAGGCCGCAAGCTTTCAGCCAGGTGGTGTTGTCGGTGCTGACATCTTCCAGGTCGGTCAGAAAGTGGACGTGACCGGTGTGTCGCTCGGCAAAGGCTTTGCGGGCGTCATCAAGCGTCATCACTTCTCGTCGAACCGCGCGAGCCACGGCAACTCGCGATCGCACAACACCCCGGGCTCGATCAGCATGGCGCAGGATCCCGGCCGCGTGTTTCCTGGCAAGAAAATGCCGGGACATCTGGGTAACGTAAAGCGCACCGTGCAAAATCTCGTTATCGTGCGCGTCGACGTCGAGCGCCAACTCCTGCTCATACGCGGCGCGGTTCCGGGTTCGAAGAACGGTGATCTCATGGTGTCTCCGACCGTGCGTGCGGCGCGCGCAGTTGTGCCTGCGGCAGCCAAACCGGCCGCGAAAGCCGGCGGCAAGCCGGCCGGCAAATAGGGCGGGGACATAAATGGAACTCAAGCTTTTGAACGACCAGGGCCAATCCACCGAGTCGGTATCTGCATCCGACAAGGCGTTTGGCCGTGAATATAACGAGGCGCTGGTTCATCAGGTGATGACCGCGTACATGGCGAATGCCCGGCAGGGCACGCGTGCGCAGAAAGACCGCAGTGAAGTCCGGCATTCGACCAAAAAACCGTGGCGGCAGAAGGGTACCGGCCGGGCACGCGCCGGCATGACGTCGAGCCCGCTGTGGCGTGGCGGTGGTCGGATTTTTCCGAATCGCCCTGACGAGAATTTCAGCCACAAGGTAAATCGTAAGATGTTTCGGGCGGGCCTTTCGTCGATCCTCTCCCAGCTTGCGCGCGAAGAGCGCCTCGTCGTGGTTGACACCTTTACGGTCGATCAGCCGAAAACGAAGCTGCTCACGCAGAAGCTGAAGGGCATGGGGCTCGCAAACGTGCTGATCATTACCGAGGCGATCGATGACAATCTGCACCTGTCGTCGCGCAACCTGCCGCACGTGAGCGTCATGAACGTCGCGAACACGGATCCCGTGAGCCTCATGCGCCACGAGAAGGTGATCGTGACCCGCGGCGCGGTGACCAAGATCGAGGAGTTGTTCGCATGAGCCAGGCACCCACCCCCACGCTCTCACGTCAGCGGCAGGAGCGCCTGATGCAGGTCCTTCTCGCCCCTGTCGTGTCGGAGAAAAGCACGTATGTGGCCGACAAGGGAAACCAGTATGTCTTTCGCGTGGTTTCCGACGCGACAAAGCCCGAGATCAAGGCCGCGGTTGAATTTATGTTCAAGACGCAGGTGAAATCGGTCAGCGTCGTCAACGTCCGCGGCAAGGAAAAGCGCTTCGGCCGATTCATGGGCAAACGCAACAGCTGGAAGAAGGCCTACGTCGCATTGCAGACCGGGCAGGAAATCAATTTCGCTGAAGGCGAGGTGAAGTAATGTTAGTTAAAGTCAAACCGACCTCGCCGGGCCGGCGGCAGCTCGTCAAAGTCGTCACCCCGGGCCTGCATAAGGGTAAGCCTCTGGCGAGCCTCGTAGAGAGCGAGTCAAAAAACGCGGGACGCAACGCGCACGGCCGTATCACCACGCGCCATAAGGGCGGCGGTCACAAGCAGCATTACCGGCTCGTCGACTTCAAGCGCAACAAGGATGGCGTGGCTGCGAAAGTGGAGCGGATCGAATACGACCCGAACCGCAGCGCGCATCTAGCACTGCTGCTTTATGCCGACGGTGAGCGCCGTTACGTGATTGCGCAAAAAGGCGTTGCCGCCGGAATGCAGCTAATGTCAGGCTCCGAGGCGCCGATCAAGGCCGGCAACACGCTTCCGCTCAGGAATATCCCGGTTGGCACTACGATCTGCTGTGTTGAAATGATGCCGGGCAAAGGCGCGCAGATTGCGCGCGCGGCAGGCACCTCGGTGCAACTCCTCGCGCGCGAAGGCGAATACGCGCAGATTCGCCTTCGCTCCGGCGAAATCCGCCGTGTGCATATCCACTGCCGCGCAACGATTGGCGAAGTGGGCAACGAAGAGCATTCGCTCGAGTCGATCGGCAAGGCTGGACGCGTTCGCTGGCGCGGTGTTCGCCCGACGGTGCGCGGCGTTGCCATGAACCCGGTCGACCATCCGCACGGCGGCGGCGAAGGTCGCACCTCGGCAGGACGTCATCCGGTAAGCCCGTGGGGTGTGCTCACCAAAGGTTACAAGACACGCAAGAACAAGCGCACGAACAGCATGATCGTGCGCCGTCGCAACGCGAAAAGCGCGGGGTAAAGAGACATGGCACGTTCAGTCAAGAAAGGCCCGTTTGTGGATCACCACCTGCTCGACAAGGTGGAAGCTGCACGGGCGGCCTCGGACAAGCGTCCGATCAAGACCTGGTCGCGGCGCTCGACCGTGTTACCGGATTTCGTCGGCCTCACGATCGCCGTGCACAACGGGAAGCAGCACATCCCGGTGTACATCACCGAGAATATGGTCGGGCACAAGCTCGGCGAGTTTGCGCACACGCGCACGTTCAAAGGGCATTCGAAGGCCGGCTCTGCAGGGGCTGCCGACAAGAAGGCGAGCCCAACGCCTGCGGCGAAGTAGAGAGAAACGATATGGATACTTCAGCAAAACTGTGGGGCGTGCGTCTTTCGGTTCAAAAAGGGCGGCTCGTGGCCGACCAGATCCGCGGCAAGACGGTAGAAAACGCGCTCAATATTCTTCAGTTCAGCCCGAAGCGTGGCGCGGTGATCATCCGCAAAGTGCTCGAGTCTGCGATCGCGAATGCCGAGCACAATGCCGGCGCTGACATCGATGAGCTCAAAGTGACGACGATCATGGTCGAGAAAGGAACAGTCCTCAAACGTTTCATGCCTCGCGCGAAAGGCCGCGGCGTGCAGATACTCAAGCCCACCTGCCACATCTTTCTCACCGTCGGCGACGGAAGGAATTAATTTATGGGTCAGAAGATACATCCGACGGGTTTCCGCCTCGCGCTCAACAAGAACTGGGCCTCGCGCTGGTACGCCAACAACAAAAACTTCTCGGGCATGCTGCTCGAGGACGTCAAGGTGCGTGATTTCCTGAAGGGGAAGCTGAGTCATGCCGCGGTTTCGCGGGTCGTGATCGAGCGTCCGGCGAAGAACGCGCGCATCACGATCTATAGCGCACGCCCCGGAGTCGTCATCGGCAAAAAGGGCGAAGACATCGAGTCGCTCAAAAGCCAGCTTCAGAAGATGCTCGGGGTGCCGGTGCACGACAATATCGAGGAAGTCCGGAAGCCGGAGCTCGACGCGCAGCTCATCTCGGATTCGATCGCGCAGCAGCTCGCAAAGCGGATCATGTTTCGCCGCGCGATGAAGCGCGCGATCACGAACGCAATGCGGCTTGGTGCGCAGGGCATTAAGATCATGAGTGCGGGGCGGCTGAACGGCATCGAGATCGCGCGAACCGAGTGGTACCGCGAAGGCCGCGTGCCGCTTCACACGCTGCGTGCGGACATCGACTATGGTTTTTCGGAAGCCAAGACGACCTATGGTGTGATCGGCATCAAGGTCTGGGTATTCAAGGGCGAGATCATGGCCAAGAACGATCCGGCGCAGATCGTCGCTGACGCGATGCCTGCGGCCCAGCCGGAACCGCCCCCGGCGCGCAAGCCGCGCAAGACGCCGGCAAGAACAGGAGCAAGACGTGCTACAGCCAGCCAGACGTAAATTCCGAAAGGAGCAGAAGGGCCGTAACACCGGCAAGGCCACCCGTGGCAACAAGGTGAGCTTCGGTGAGTACGGCCTGAAGGCGATCGGCCGTGGACGTCTCACCGCGCGCCAGATCGAAGCGGCGCGCCGTGCGATGACGCGTCACATCAAGCGCGGAGGGCGTATCTGGATCCGCATTTTCCCGGACAAGCCTATTTCGCAGAAGCCTGCCGAAGTGCGGATGGGTAAAGGCAAGGGCAATCCGGAATACTGGGTCGCAGAGATCCAGCCGGGCAAAGTGCTTTATGAAATGGATGGCGTTGACGAAGTAACGGCGAAGGAAGCCTTTCGGCTGGCATCAGCCAAGCTTCCGATCCGCACGACATTCGTGCAGCGCATGGTAGGAGCCTGATCTATGAAACCGAGCGAATTGAGGGCAAAGTCTGCCGACGAGCTTACCCAGGAGCTTTCTTCGCTTCTGCGGGCACAGTTCAATCTGCGCATGCAGAAGGCGACGCAGCAACTCACCAACACGAGTCAAATCAGGAAAGTCCGCCGCGACATTGCGCGCGTACGTACGATCCTGAATCAGAAAGCCGAGGCTAACGCATGAGCGAAGCAACCACCACCGAAGCACCGGCGAAACGTGCACCCAATAAACGCACGCTCACCGGCCGTGTCGTGAGCGACAAGATGCAGAAAACCGTGACCGTGCTCGTGGAGCGGCGCGTGAAGCACAAGCTCTACGGAAAATTCGTCACTCGGACGCAGAAATACCATGCCCACGACGAGGCGGGCGACTTCCACCAGGGGGACCTCGTCGAAATCGAGGAGTGTCGTCCGATTTCTAAAACGAAGGCCTGGAAGGTAACCAAGCTTCTGGAAAAGTCGCGCGACGTATAACCACCACGCCGCGTCTGACGCAGGCCACATAGGCAAAAAGTAGCTTAGGCGCCTCGCGGCGCGAGATCAGGTAAAGCACGACGCGATTTGCCGCGAGCCGCGCTGCACGAAAACGTTGCCGGGCACGCAGTATCAGACTATAATTTACGGCTTCTTACGACTCCCACACCCTAAAGGTGTCGGCGAGCAACTCCCGAACGGGCTCCAATACTGGCCCCGCGCCTTGATGAACTTAAGCGCGGCTAAGTTGGAGAAGCAGCATTTAGCGAGACCAAGACGATGATACAAATGCAGTCCATTCTGGACGTCGCCGACAATACAGGCGCGCGCTCGGTCATGTGCATCAAGGTGCTCGGGGGCTCCAAGCGTCGTTACGCCGGCATCGGCGACGTCATCAAGGTCAGCATCAAGGACGCCGCGCCGCGCGGCCGCGTGAAAAAAGGCGAAGTTTATAGCGCGGTCGTAGTGCGGACCGCGAAAGGCGTTCGCCGCTCCGATGGCTCTCTGGTGAAGTTCGATTCGAACGCGGCGGTGCTGCTCAACCCGAAGCTCGAGCCTATCGGCACGCGCATATTCGGGCCGGTTACTCGCGAGCTCCGGACTGAGCGCTTCATGAAGATCGTGTCGCTCGCGCCAGAAGTACTGTAATCAGATTCGAGCTTGCAATCGGCCAAGTCAGACGAAGAGCTTCACAGGAACGTTAAGTCATGAGAAAGATCAGAAAAGGCGATGATGTCATCGTCACCACCGGAAGAGACCGCGGCAAGCGTGGCACGGTGCTGCGAATCGTCGACGAGGACCATGTGCTGGTCGACGGCGCGAATCGCGTCAAGAAACACCAGCGGCCCAATCCAATGAAAGGCGTGCAGGGCGGCATCATCGAGAAGGAAATGCCGCTGCACACGTCGAACGTGGCACTTTACAACCCATTAACCAAAAAAGCGGATCGCAGCGGCGTGCGTACTCTGGAAGACGGCCGCCGAGTGCGTTTCTTCAAGTCCAACGGTGAAGTGGTTGACGTATGAGCGAGAAAGACAGCAAGAAAGGTAAGTCGGCCGGCGCCGGCAAAGGCGGGAAGGGTGACAAAGACAGCAAGGCGCCGAAGGAAGCCAAGCAGCCGAAGCAGCCCAAGCAACCGCGGCAGGCCGGCGAAGCGAAGCAGGCCGTCGAGCTCGACGACAAGCCAAGCGGTCCTGCAGCCCCGGCGCGCCTGCAGGTTTTTTACCGTGATCAGGTCGCCAAAGATCTCACGACGCAATTCGGCTACAAGAGCCCGATGCAGGTGCCGCGGATCGACAAGATCGTGCTTAACATGGGTGTCGGTGAAGCGGTCGCAGACAAAAAGATCATGGATCACGCCGTGGCCGACATGCAGAAGATCGCCGGCCAGAAGCCGCTCGTGACGAAAGCGCGCACGTCAGTCGCGAACTTCAAAATCCGGGAAGGCTATCCGGTCGGATGCAAGGTTACGCTGCGCGGTGCGCGGATGTATGAGTTTCTCGATCGCCTCGTGAGCGTTGCGATGCCGCGTATCCGCGACTTCCGCGGCATCTCCGCGCGCTCGTTCGACGGCCGTGGCAACTACAACATGGGTGTGAAGGAACAGATCATTTTCCCGGAAATCGAGTATGACAAGATCGATGCCATCCGGGGCATGAACATCACGATTTCGACCACCGCAAAAACCGACGCGGAAGCGAAGGCGCTGCTTGCGGCATTTAAATTTCCGTTCAGAGGCTAGAGCGCATACATGGCAAAGACGGCAGTGATCAACCGCAACGAAAAGCGGCGCAAGCTCGTGAAAAAATACGCCGCGAGGCGCGCTGAGCTTTTTGCGATCGCGAATAACCCGAAGATTGCGCAGGAAGACCGGTATGAAGCACGCCTGAAGCTGCAGAAGCTGCCGCGCGATGCGTCCCCTGTGCGGGTGCGCAACCGCTGCGCACTTACGGGCCGCCCTCGCGGCACGTACCGCAAATTCGGCCTCGGGCGCAACAAGCTCCGTGAGATTGCAATGCGCGGCGAAATCCCCGGCGTCACCAAGGCCAGCTGGTAGGAGACCTATTGCATGAGTATGAGTGATCCGATTGCCGACATGCTGACGCGCATACGTAATGCGCAGCTGTCGGAAAAGCTGTCGGTGGCAATGCCGGCGTCAAAGGTAAAGGCCTCGATTGCGAAAGTCCTCAAGGACGAAGGCTATATCGACGACTTCGCGGTGCGGGACGGCGAGGGTAAGCCGCAGCTCGAAATCAGCCTCAAGTATTACGCGGGCCGCCCGGTGATCGAGAAGATGGAGCGTGTCAGCCGGCCCGGGCTTCGGATTTACAAGCCGAGCCGAGAGATTCCTCAGGTGATGAACGGCCTCGGCATCGCGATCGTTTCGACTTCTCAGGGCGTCATGACCGATCGCAAAGCGCGCGGCTTGGGCGTTGGCGGTGAAGTGTTGTGCTTCGTCGCATAGGGAAGAAGCCATGTCACGCATAGCCAATTACCCCGTCGTCGTGCCCGACAAAGTCGAAGTGACCGTCAATCACGACGAGATCTCCGTAAAAGGTCCTCTCGGCACCCTCACTCAGAAGCTTTCCACCCGCGTGAAGATCGAGCGCACCGAAAACAATCTCGAGTTCAAGGTGAACGAGAACTCGCGTCAGGCAAACGCGCTGTCGGGCACGACGCGCGCGCTCGTCGCGAACATGGTCACCGGCGTCACCAAAGGTTTTGAAAAGCGGCTCACTCTCGTCGGCGTGGGCTACCGCGCGCAGGCACAGGGCGACAAGATCAATCTCACTTTAGGTTTTTCGCATCCTGTGGTGCACCAGTTGCCCGAGGGCGTGAAGGCTGAGACGCCGACACAGACAGAGATCGTGATCAAAGGGACCGACAAGCAGGTCGTCGGACAGGTCGCCGCGGAAGTGCGGCGCTACCGCTCGCCCGAGCCCTACAAGGGCAAGGGC
>JBKJPI010000348.1:0-4620 GCA_046595235.1 Burkholderiales bacterium
GGAGAGAGAGGCGCAACGCGTGGCTGAGAAAGCCCGACAAGCACAGGCTGCCATCGAAAAAAGCGCGCGCAAGGATGCCGTACGCGTCGCCCAAGCCGTCGCCCAAGCCGACGCCGATGCGGCGCTCAAGAAGGCCCAGAAGGCCGCGCGCGACGCCAAATACGCCGCACGCAAAGCACGGTAAACATAAGCCTTGACGCCCCGAGCAGTGATGCTCAGGTGAGTCCGCTTTGGGGTCGTTTGCAGAACTTTCCGCTGACGGTCTCCCGCTGTCCTCACGCCAGCGCCGGGTCGGCCGAGGTCCGGGAGCCCCTGGAGGCGCGCGAGCATCGCAGGCAAGGCCGGGGTGTCGGCGAGGACTGTCGAACCTCACCAGCGTATCCATGGGCAGGGCGCTGCACCGGAGCAAGGTCAGACGAAGGGGGCGCGGCTCCGACGCAAGGATGAAAAGCTCAGGCCGCGGCTTGCGCGGGCACCCCTAAAGGCGCCGCGGCGGGCGCGATGTTGACCCAAGGAGATGTCTTCATCCACTCGAGCAGGGCGGCGGCAGGAACCGGACGGCTCAGGGCATAGCCCTGCGCCATGTCGCAGCCGAGCTTTTGAAGGAGCGCGAAGATCGCAGCGTTCTCCACCCCTTCAGCAACCACTTTGAGTCCCATATTGTGCGCAAGGTCGATCGTCGAGCGCACGATCATCGCATCGCTCGGGTCCGTTTCCATTGACATGATGAAGGAGCGGTCGATCTTCAGTTCTTCGACGGGCAACCGCTTGAGATAGGCGAGCGATGAATAGCCCGTCCCGTAGTCGTCAATCGACAGGTGGCTGCCGAGCTCACGCACGCGCTGCAGGTTCACGAGCGCCCGTCCGGGATCATCGAGCATCGCGGATTCCGTAATTTCGAGCGTGATGCGCGCGGGCTCGCAGCCATTCTTCTGGAGAATCTTTGCGTAGATTTCCGGGAACTCGGGATTCATGAGATCACGCGCAGAGATGTTTACGGAAATCTGTATCGGCGAGCCGTGTGCCGTCCACTCGACACTCTGCCGTGCGGCCTCGTTCACAACCCATTGTGTGATCGACTGGATGCATCCGGTCTGTTCGGCGTAGGGGATGAATTCGTCGGGCGGAACGAAGCCGCGTGTGGGATGTATCCAGCGCACCAGTGCCTCGACCTGCCGCCGCTCGCGCTGCGCAAAGCTCACCTTGGGTTGATAGTAGAGTTGGAGTTGATTCTGTTCGACAGCGGTGCGCAGCTCGCCCATGAGCGAAAGCCGGTCGCTGTTGTCGGTGTGATTGGCCACGTCGTAGACCGCGACACCTGTCTTCTTCTGCTTCGCGTCGTACATCGCAACGTCAGCGTGCCGCATGAGCGCAATCAGGTCTTCGCCGTGCTGGGGGAAGGTGGCGATGCCGACACTCGCACGTATATCGACGGCGTGCCCGTCAAGAAACATCGGCGCTTCCAGCGCGTGCAGAAAATCGCGCGCAACGATCATGGCGCCTGCGGTGTCCTCCACCGGCAGCAGCACTGCAAACTCATCTCCGCCGAGTCTCGCCACGGTATCGTTGCCACGCCTCGCTGCGGATTCCAGGCGCTTCGCGACCTCCTGCAGCAGAAGGTCGCCGCGGTGGTGGCCGAGTGTGTCATTGACATACTTGAACCGATCGAGATCCATCATGAGCACCGACAGTGCGCCCTTCGCGCGCGAAGCTGCGGCAACAGCCTGTTGCACGCGGTCGTGAAAGAGCGCCCGGTTCGGCAGCTTCGTGAGGACGTCGCGGTGGGCAAGCTCCATGATTTTGAATTCGCGGGTGGCAAGACCCTGGCGCATATTGTCGAAAGCGTCGGCGAGCTGCCCGAGCTCGTCCGCGCCGCTGACCCCCGGCGCTTCAGAATAGTCGCCGGATTCGATGCGTTTCGCGTAACCCGTCAGCTTTTTCAGCGGGTGCGCGAGCCCGCGCGCGATGACGATGCTCCCGAGGATCGTGATGGCGATGCCGAGCAGCGACAGCAGCATGAGCCCGTGCTGCAATCGTCTCACGGGCTCGAGGGCGCGCCCCAGCGACTCCTGCAATACCGCGACCACTTCGGCGCCCCCGTTCGGCGGCTGCCGGGTGGCGAGCGTAACGAGCGCCTCGCCGTCGAAGCTCATGTCGACTACGGATTCGAATGCAATCTGGGCAGTCGCGAAGCGACCCAGAAGCTGGGGCTGCAGCGCTGCATCGAGGGTGCTCGCCTCGATGCGCCACGCACCGTTATCGCGGCGCGTGGCGAACGACACTTCCAGCCCGACGATGCGCTTGATCTCGGCGGCAACCGCGTTATCGACCGCAACGCCAATCGCCACCCACGCGATACGCTCAGGTGCTCGCACGGGAACGAGGACAAGTTGATACAGGGCGGATTCGATCTGCGCGAGTCCGGTTGCCTGACCTTTGGCTTCGGCTTCGACGATGAGCGTTTGCAGGGCGAGCTCGCGCTCGGCGGACGGCGTGCTCGCCGTGTCCGCGACGATCCGGCGGTCGAGAGCGATCAAGGCCGTCAGGCTCGCATTGACACGTCCGCCATGATTTTCGAGCGCGGAAGCGATGGTTTCGCGATCGCGGGTGGCAATGGCTTCTCGGAACGCGAAATCCGCGGCAAGGACGCGCGCGGCCTGACCCAGCTGCTCCCGGTTCTGCTCGAGTACGCGTTCGAAGACGCGCTCGCCTGTTACCAGACGCTCGCTGATGACGCCGCGCGCATTGCTGACGGTTACGGTATTGGTCGCCCACAGCGCGACGAGCTGCACCACAAGCATGAGCAGCACGAAGAATATGACGATGCGGCTTTGCAGACTGTATGTTTTCACGGCACTTCGACGTCGCCTCGTATGGCTCCCTGAGACATTGCGTGTACCAACCTATTTCCCCGGCTTCATGTCGATACGGAGCGCCATATCGCCGGGCGTGCTCTTTGCGCTGAGCCGCTGCGACAACACCGCACTCGCGCTCTGGCGGTAGTGCCAGACATGGATGTCGTAATCGCCGGTGGGAAAACCGTCGAGCACGGCTTTGCCCGCCGCATCGGTTTTGGCAAACCAGGGTGAGTCGACGACAAGCGCATAGGCGATCATGTTGTCGTGGATGTTGCATCCGAGCGTCACGAGGCCGGGTTTGTCGAAGATGATGGGGGACGCGGGCGTTCCTGAATACAGACGCAGTTCGAAGGTTTTGGCCGGTGAGAACGAGTAGACCTGGTGGCGGATGTTGTCCTTGTTCGGGAAGCTCACCGAAGCACCCGTTTGCATCACCGAAACCAGGGGCACGAACTCGCGGCCGACCTGGTCGATGAGCGCAGTCGTGGGCCTCGGCGGCGGTTTACCCGACAGCGGTGTTGCATAAACGACGGCGTCGGCCACCGGTTTTCCTGTGGTGTCGGCGACGGTGACGGACACCGTCGCGGCGCCGACCTGACACGAGATCAGCATCGCAACAGCGAACACAGCGGCACGATTCAGCTTCATCGCGTGACCACGTCGCGCTTCATCGGCGCCAGGAGCCGCAGGAGCTCGTTCTTTTCGCGCTCGCCGACGCCGTTGCTGTCAAGCGCGACCCTCAGCGCCGCGACCATCGCGTAGAACCCGTGCTCGGTGATGTCGAGCCCGGCGTGCACCTTTTTCATGTCGTCGCCGGTGTATTTGCAGCCGCCGTCCGCGAGCATGCATACCTGCTCGACGATTTTCTGGTTGAGCTTCTTCAGATCGATTTTGTCGAAGGACTGGTTTACTCGCGCGTCCCGTGCAACGGCTGCGAGGGTTTCCTCGACGACTTTGCTGACGACCGGCGCTCCGCCCAGACGCTGGTAAAGATTGTTTTCGACCTCCGCAGCCAGCGCTGCCGATGGCAGGCAAAGGGCGAGGGCGAGGGCGGCGACATATAGGCAAGTCTTCTTATTCATAGACACCCACGTAATGTGAACGATGCGCGATGGCGTGCGCAGCATCGGATGGGAGGCATGATCGCCCACGGTCGACGCGCGGCTTGCGCGGAATAGACGATGTTTTTTGAGGTTATTCCGGCCCGGCCCGGGGCGCGGGTATGGCAAGATTCTCGATCGAAAAGGAAGGAGCGTCGCGGAGCCATGATGTCGCCGAAAATTACGCAGTGGGCGCGGCTCGCAGCAATGATGCTGGCCGCTACCGTGGTATTAACGGCACGCCCGGGCGCAGCGTTAGCGGGCGAGCGATTGATCGCAACGGGCGGCGTGACCCAGATCGAAGGCGCGGCAGGCGGCGGCCTCGTGCCCTGGGCCCTGATCGCCGGGTACGGGACGCGCGACGAAATCGGTTTCACTGCGTTCTACACGCATCTTCACATCAGCGATTTCAAGTTGCAGACCGCGGGTGTCGCGGTGGGCCTATACGATCGCCTGGAGGTTTCGCTCGCCAAGCAGCGCTTCGGCCTCGGCTCGACCGTGCCGGGCGAATCGATTTCGCAGGAGATCGTCGGCATCAAGTTGAAGCTCGCCGGTGACGCAGTGTTCGACCAGGACACGTTCCTGCCGCAAATCGCAGTCGGCCTGCAATACAAGAACAACCGCGACTTCGCCCCGAGCAATCGGGGAATCGCGAAGTCGCG
>JBKJPI010000467.1:0-11987 GCA_046595235.1 Burkholderiales bacterium
AACGACGCGCGCGGCACGACCATCACCGTGGATCCGGCCACCGGTGCCCCGGCGCAACGGGTGCCGCTGCTGGTTCGTGCCCGAGGCTATGAAGCCGGCGTGCGCACGGCGATCATCCCGCAATTGCAGAGCGCCTTCGCCGTGTTTCGTCTCGACTCGGACTCGGAGCTCCTGTTCGTGGGTGATGCGGGCACCACTGAGGCGAGCCGGCCGGCCCGCCGAACCGGATTCGAAATTTCGAACCTCTATGCCCCAACGCCGTGGCTCACGCTCGATGCCGACATCGCCTACAGCCGGGCGCGCTTTACCAACTTCGATGCAGCGGGCAATCGCATTCCCGGAGCGGTGGAAGGCGTTGCGACATTCACCGCATCGGTGGACAAACTGGGACCTTACTATGGCAACATGCGCGTGCGCTACTTCGGGCCGCGGCCATTGATCGAAGACGATAGCGTGCGCTCGAGCTCGACCACCCTCGTGTCCGGCCGGGTCGGCTACAAGCTCGACAGGAATTTGCGCGTGCAACTGGACGTATTCAACCTGCTCGACAAGCGCACGAGCCAGATCGACTATTTCTATGAGTCTCGCTTGAGTGGAGAGGCGGCGCCGGTGAGCGACGTGCACTTCCATCCCGCGGAGTCGCGCTCGTTCCGCGCGGCGTTGATCGGAAATTTCTAGCGATTGTGTGTTCGGGGCGGTAACTGAGCGCCTCTCCCGTGGGGAGAGGCATTCGTCTTACCAGGCTCTCAGTTGGAGATCGGCAACGCCCCGGTGGGGCTCATGCCACCCGTCGTACTGCCCGACCCGCCCCACATCGATCCCGAGCTCGAGCACCCGGCGAGCATTGCAACACCTGCTATCAGCGCTACTGCGACCAACTTTTTCATTCGAATCTCCGTTGTTGAATCAGCTTGGCCTCATTGCAAATACGAGGCCTGTGAATGACCGCAGGACTGATGCTTAGTTCGCGCAGCGGAATCGGAAAACCCAACCCGTTGTGCGTCAGCGAACATTGCCGATCAGCTTCACGCCCGCCAACACACCGCCCTGCTCGGAAAAGATCACCGGACAATTTTTCACGATCCGCGTCGGGGTGATCTTCACCTGGCCTTTTTCTTCCGCGTCGAGCAGCTCTTCATGTGATCGCAGCAATCTGGGCTTCGCCCCCGCCACCCACGTCACTCTGTGCACCTGCCACAGGGGGCTGTAAGACTTGTCCCTGCTTTCATGTCCGGTCGGAATCGGGATCGAAGGGAGAATGCTGTCCTGCTTGAAGTTGGTCACGGCATAGATCGGCTCGACCGAAGAGCGCTGGCCGGGGAACTTCCGCCCGTCGGGAATGGCGTATTCCAAGCGGGGCACATAGTTCGCGCCAGACGCCTTTGCGGCTTCCATGTCCGAGGCGTCAGTCGTCACGTAATGCGCGCGCTTCCCCTCGAACCAGCCGGGGGAGAGTGGGAGTTGCGCGTAGGGCGCAGCCAGTTGGGGTTTGGCCGCCGCCGCGGGTAGGTTATCGGGCCCCACCATGGCGCAACCGGAAACGAACGCCGCGAGTACACCGGACATGACGGCCAGGCGACCGTGTTGCGAAGCCCATGCTGATTTAAATGAATGCCTCGCCGTAAGTGGGTGCCGTGTCGATTCAATCATCTCGTGGTCCTTTCTTCGTGTCGCGAGGCGAACTTTGTTTGCTTCTGATCCGGCAGCAGATCGACGCACAATGTTCATGGCGTGTAAGGTGCGGGATCGGTCGTTCCAGGAAAACAGACTTTAGCAGTTGCCGTGCCGCGCGCGCGCCTAAAACGGGGGCAAATCGCGCTCACCTTCAATATTTACCTAATCTTCACATTGCGGGTGTCGCGGGGCGCTTATGCTCCTGACACGCCTGCGTCCGTGAGGTTCGTCGATGTGTCGGGGGCGCTCGTTCCATACAACCGGAGATCAGGATGAAAAAGCTTGTGACTATTCTTGCAGCAGGATGCATGTCCATCGCCGTGGCCGGCGCCTTTGCCGAAACCACGGTCAACACGCAGGACACTGCGATCAGACTCGCGCAGGGCGTGCGCACGCCGGCATCGCCGAACGAAAGCGGCAGGGCCGGCGCAGAGCTGGAAGGCGGCATGATGATGAAGGACGGCATGATGATGATGATGATGCCGGACGGACGCATGTCGAGGATGCAGAAGTCCGACAAGATGATGTCGGAAATGATGATGAAGGAAGGAAAGCCGATGACCGGCACTCACATGATGATGATGAGCGGCGGCAAGATGTACATGATGGAAGACAAGAAAATGTCCGATGGCAGGATGATGTCCGACATGATGATGAAAGATGGCAAGATGATGAAGAAGTAGCGCTCGACCGCGAACAAACCGGCCTTTCGTTCGGCGCTGCGCAAAAGCAGCCCGGCGTTGGCCGGCGCCGCGCGCGGCCGATACCCGGGCACTCGGCCCTCTGCGGGAATCTGTCCCGCGAGAACTCGAGGAAGTCGACGCGGCCGATGACTCTTCTTCAGGTTCCGCCGGCTGGCATGACGCCCCGCGCTATGTGCGTTGGCACACGGAGCGGAACAGTCCGCGCGTATACTCTGGGGGTGCCGGACTATCCGCGGCGCAAGAGTCCGGCACTGTAGCGCGTGGTATGAAGCTGACCGTCCGCGACGCAGCACGAACGGAAGCCCCAAAATGAAAAAAAGCACGGATCTTTGCGACGCGCTGCAGTGACAGGCCGGTGAGCTCTATAACGCCCACGGGGCCCATCCTGATCGTCGAGGACGATCGTAAGACTTCCGAGCTCCTCTGCCTTTATCTGGCGCGCGAAGGCTTCGGCACCGTGACGGCGTTCTCCGGACGCGAAGCGCTCGAGCTCTTCAGCCGGCACAAGCCGATCTTCACCATTCTCGACGTGATGCTGCCGGATATCGACGGCTGGGATGTGTGCCGCCGCCTTCGAAAATGCTCGAGCGTGCCGATCCTCATGCTGACGGCTCAGGGAGAGGCTCACGATCGGGTGAGAGGCCTCACGCTGGGTGCAGATGACTACGTGGTGAAGCCTTTCAGCTTCGCGGAGCTGGTGGCCAGGGTCAAAGCGATCCTGCGGCGGTCGAAGGCCGAGCCGGTTGCGGAAGCACTCTCGCACGGCGGCCTGACCGTGGATCGCGAGAAGCACCGGGTCACGGTGGGTGACCGCGGTGTAGCCGTCACGGCGTTCGAGTTCCGGCTGCTGCAGACCTTGATGGCGGCGCCCGGCCGGGTGTTCACGCGAGAAGAGCTGCTGGCGAGTCTCTATCCGACCGGCGGCGTCGTGGTCGAGCGTGTAATCGACGTCCACGTCGGAAAGCTGCGTCAGAAAATCGAGGATGACACGGCCCACCCGCGTTACATCCTCACCGAGAGAGGTTACGGCTACCGCTTCGCCGACAATGACGGGTCGGCGCATGCAACCACCGCGAACGCGTAGGCGATTTTCCGACAGCAGGCTGCTGACCAAGCTGCTGGCTGTGATCGCGGTCGTGATCGTGCTCGGCACCGCGGGCGTCTGGGCCTCCATCGACTATTTTGCCGCCGATTATTTCGCCGATCTGCTCGAGAAGTACCACGTCCCCAAGAAGGACGAAGTCATGAAGATGTTCCTCGATGCGGCGCACGGCGGACTCGTTTGGGCGAGTTTTCTTTCCCTCGCGCTGGGGCTCGTCCTGAGCTTTCTTCTGATCAGGATGATTCTCGGGCCCCTGTATCAGATGATCTCGATCACTCGCAAGGTCGCGTCGGGAGATTACACGCCGCGCGTTCTAATTTCGTCGGAGGACGAGATCGGCGAGCTCGGCAGGTCGTTCAATGCGATGACCGATAACCTGCAGCGCATCGAAGAGCTGAGGAAGAAGATGATGGTGGACGTGGCGCACGAGCTGCGAGCGCCGCTCACCAACATCCGCGGCTACCTCGAAGCCCTGAGTACCGGTGTGATGCCTTACACGCCGGGCGTGATCGAATCGCTGAACGAGGAGGCCCTGCGGCTCGGTAATCTCACCGAAGACCTGATGCGCCTGAGCGTGGCCGACGCAGCACGCCTCACGATGAGGAAAAAGCCCGTCGACCTGCGGGTGCTGGTGAACCAGTCGGTGCAGTTGTGTGAGACTCACTTTTCCGACAAGCACATAACCGTCGAGATTCAGGTCGATGACGCGGGCGACGCGGTTCCCGCCGATTCCGAGAAGCTCGCCCAGGTCATCCAGAATATTCTGGACAACGCCTGGCGATATGCAGAGCCCGGGGGTCGTTTACGCATCACTGCGGAGCGCTCCACAGGCGGGCTCCGGATCGTTTTTTCCAATACTGGCGAGCCGATTGGCGACGAGCACCTCGCGCTGATATTCGAGCGCTTCTATCGCGTCGACCCTTCCCGCTCGCGCCTGGTCGGAGGCGCGGGGATCGGACTCGCCATCGTGAAGGAGCTCATCGAGGCCCATGGCGGCCAGGTCGGCGCCGAGAGCGCGGAAGGCGAGAACCGAATCTGGTTCTCAGTTCCGGCCTGACCGATGAGCGCCAAGGCGACTTTCGCCGCCGGATGCTTTGGGGGCGTTGACGCGGCGTTTCGCAGGCTGAACTGAGCGTCCGACATCAGGCGGTTGACGTCTACTTCGGCTGCGGCACGATCCTCAGGTAAGGCTTCGGCGACTTCCAGCCTTCCGGATATTTCTTCCGCGCTTCTTCGTCGCTGACTGCGGGCACGATGATCACGTCTTCGCCGGGTTTCCAGTTCACCGGCGTCGCGACCTTGTGCCTGGCGGTGAGCTGCAATGAATCGAGCACGCGCAGCACCTCGTCGAAGTTACGACCGGTGCTCATCGGGTAGGTCAACACGAGCTTGATCTTTTTATCGGGACCCACGATGAAGACCGAGCGGATGGTCGCATTGTCTACTGCAGTGCGACCTTCCTTCTTCGCGCTCGCGTTCGGGTGGATCATGTCGTAGAGCGTTGCAACCTTGAGATCGGCATCACCGATCATCGGGTAGTTGGGTGCATGGCCCTGAGTCTCCTCGATGTCTTTCGCCCAACGCGCGTGGTCGTCCACCGGATCGATGCTCAGGCCGATCACTTTGGTGTTGCGCCTGGCGAACTCGGGCTGCAACTTCGCCATGTAACCGAGCTCGGTTGTGCACACGGGCGTGAAATCCTTGGGATGCGAGAAAAGGATCGCCCACGAGTCGCCGATCCATTCGTGAAAGCGGATCGTGCCCTTCGTGGTCTCTGCCGTGAAGTCGGGGGCGTCGTCGCCGATATGAAGTGCCATGAAAACCTCCTGAACATCGTGTGAACATTAGACCCGCGTCGTTATGCGCGTGACGAAACGATAATAGCATCGCGATACAATGCGGACGATTTCACCGGGAGAGACAGTGCCGAGATTGACTGGGAGCCCCATGCCGAGACAGTTCTGGAGCGCGGAGTACTGGGCGGACAAGCGCGGCGTGCAACTGTATGTGTATCGCAAGCGACTGACGCCGCCCGGAGAGACGCTGCCGGTGCTCTTCCTCGTGCACGGCTCTTCGGCTTCAGGCCGGTCGAGCTTCGATCTGCAGGTGCCGGGGCGCGAATATTCACTGATGGATCACTTTGCAGCGCTGGGTTACGACGTATGGACGATGGATTTCGAAGGCTATGGCCGATCGGACAAGACCGCCAGCAATTCCGATATTTCCTCGGGAGCCGACGATCTCGCGCAGGCGATGAAAATCGTCGAGCGTGAAACGGGGCAGAAGAGTGTCTTCATGTATGGCGGCTCCTCCGGTGCGCTGAGAGCGTCGCTTTATGCCCAAAGAAATCCGGGCCGTGTGGCGCGTCTGATGGCTTCAGCACTCGTGTATACGGGCGCGGGTTCGCCTACGCTGGCCAAGCGTCGCGAGAAGCTGGAGGAATATCGCGCATCGCCGACGCGAAAGGTCGACCGTGCGTTCATCCACAGCATGTTCACGCGCGACAAACCGGGAACGTCCGAGATGGTCGCCGCTGACGCGCTGGCGGACGTTGAGCTCGCGCTGTCAGACTCCGTGCCGAACGGGACCTACCTCGACATGTGTGCCAACCTGCCGGTTGTCGATCCGACGAAGCTCGACTGCCCGGTATGCATCATTCGCGGCGAGTACGACGGTATCGCGAGCGAAGCAGACCTTCTCGATTTCTTTGAGAAGCTCCCGAGCAAGGACAAGCAGTTCGTTTTCATCTCCGGCCTTGCCCACGCTGCAACGCTCGGCATCAATCGTCACAAATTCTGGCACGCGATGCAGTCATTCATGACGATGCCGATGAATCGTGGCCTCGAGGGCACGTGAGATCAGGCCCACTGTAATCGTAATCGCTACCGGGAGTGTCCGACGGTGAAGGTATTCATATCGATAGTCGTTGCTGCTTTGCTTCCCGCAGCGGTCGCACACGCGGCCGAGCAGCCTTACCCCAACCGCCCGATACGCCTGCTCGTCGGCTACCCGCCCGGTGGTCCGGCCGATGTGACCGCGCGCCTGGTCGCGCCATACTTTACCGAAGCGCTCGGGCAGCAGATCGTGATCGACAACCGTTCCGGCGCCGGCGGAACCGTCGCTGCGCACACGCTCGCGCGCGCCGAACCCGATGGCTACACGATTGGTATCGTCGCGAATGGTGAAATGGCGATTGCGCCGAACCTGCGGAAGCTGCCCTACGACCCGCTAAAGGACTTTGCCCCCGTGAGCCGCATCGGTACGAACCAGCTTGCGCTCGTGGTGCATCCTTCCGTACCGGCGAAAACGGTCACCGATCTCGTGAACCTTGCGAAGGCGAAGCCCGGCAGCGTCAATTTCGCGTCCGCCGGAACGGGTTCGACCGCACATCTCGCAGGCGAGCTTTTCAAAAGTCTCGCGGCGATCGACATCGTTCATGTGCCATACAAGGGCGCCGGACCTGCGCTCACGGATCTCATCGGCGGACAGGTGCAAATGCTGATCACGGGTTATCCCGGCGCCTTGCCGCACATCAAGGCGGGCAAGCTGCGCGCACTCGGGGCGACGGGCGCCAAGCGCATGATCGCGGCGCCCGATCTGCCGACCCTCGGCGAAACGGTGAAAGGTTACGACGTCACTTCGTCCTATGGCGTGCTGCTGCCGGTGCGGGCATCGAAGGCACTGGTCGCAAGGCTGCATCAGGAAACCGCGGCCATCGTCAGGAAGCGCGACGTGCAGGAGAAGCTCATAGCACTCGGCTTCGAGCCCGAAGGCAATACGCCCGCGGAATTTGCCGCGCAACTCAAGGCGGAGACGGAAAAGTGGGGGCGGGTGATCAAGGTTGCGAAGATAACGGTCGAATGAGACGTTCTCATATCGACTCGAAGTCCTTTGCGTACTCTGCACGAAACTGTTTTTTCGCGGCGTTTCTCTGCACGAGCGGCCCGGCCGTCGCTGCGGAAGCGCCGTATCCGAACAAGCCCATCCGCATGATCGTCGCAGTGCCGCCTGGCGGGCCCGCTGACACGCTCGCGCGGCTGGTCGCACCGCGACTCACCGAAGCGCTGGGTCAGGCAGTCGTCATCGACAACCGGCCCGGCGCGAATGGCATCATCGCTTACGAAACGACCGCTCGTGCAACGCCCGATGGCCATACGTTCACCGCCGTCGCAGCAGGCGTCGTCATCAACCCGAGCCTTTACCGCAACGTGAATTACGATCCGCTGAAGGATTTTGCGCCGATAACGCTTGGCATAACGGTGCCGAACATCCTGATCGTCCATCCGTCGGTTGCCGCGACTTCGGTCAAAGATCTGATCGCACTTGCGAAGGCAAAGCCAGGCACCGTTGCTTTCGCATCGGCCGGCAATGGCACTTCAGGCCATCTTGCGCTCGAGCTTTTTCGAATGACGGCCGGCGTCGACGTGATTCACGTGCCTTACAAAGGCGGCGGTCCCGCACTGACGGATGTGATCGGCGGGCAGGTGCAGGCGCTCTTCAGCATTGCGCTCGCAGCAACGCCGCAGATCAAGGCGGGACGCGTGCGTGCAATCGCTATCACAAGCGCCAGCCGCTCTCCTGTGGCGCCCGAGCTCCCCACCGTTGCCGAGTCCGGCTTACGCAGCTTCGAAGTCATTGGCTGGTTCGGCTGGCTTGCGCCGGCAGCGACGCCCAAAGCAATCGTCGATCGCCTGAACACTGAGCTCGTGCGAGCGCTGAAACTCCCGAACGTTCGCGATACGCTGCTGAGTCAGAGTACCGAGCCCGTAGGCAACACCCCGCAGGAGTTCTCGGCCTTCATGCGAAGCGAGCACGCGAAGTGGGCGAAAGTCATCAAGGCTGCTAACGTCAAGGTCGAATAGAGGAATTTCCGTGAGTACATCGAAAGGCATCAAGGAAATCGCATACGTCGACGTGAAACAGGCGGGCGGTGCCCAGGTTTCACTCGGACAAAAGAAGCAGATCGGTCCGGTGAACTGGTTCGACTGCGCGGGCGGCGGGCAGGTGGTGGTCGAACGCAACATCGCCTACATTGGCAATATGCGCAATCCGCACGGCACGATGGTAATCGACGTGAAAGACCCGCGGCACCCGAAGCTCCTGGCTTCACTCGAAATGCCCTCGGGAACCCATTCGCACAAGGTTCGCGTCTCGGGCGACATCATGATCACCAATCGCGAAGCACTCGGGCTGCACGCGCTCGGTGGCGAAGTGCCGCCTGATGGATACACCGGCGGCCTGAGCATCTGGGATATTTCGAAACCTGCGAGCCCGCGGCTGATCACGCACTGGGAGGCCTCCGACCCGCCCGGCGCGCGCTATGCCCGTGGCGTCCACCGCTTCGATTTCGACGGCCGTTATGCATATATCTCGCCGACGGTCGAAGGCTACGTCGGCAACATCATGATGATCCTCGATCTCAAGGACCCCGCGCATCCGCAGGAAGTCGGCCGCTGGTGGATGCCAGGGCAGTGGGTCGGAGGCGGCGAGACGCCGACATGGCAAGGCGATGCACACAAGTGTCACCACCCCCTGCGTTACGGCAACCGGCTCTACACGAGCTACTGGCAGGGCGGCTGGGTAATCCTCGACATCGAAGACATGTCGAAGCCGAAATTCGTCTCCGGCATGGACTGGAGCCCACCCTTTCCCTGGCCGTCGCACACGTGCCTTCGCATCCCGTTCAAGATCAGGAACCGCGATTTCATGGTCGTCACGGACGAAGACGTCTTCCGGCAGGAGGACTACCACCCGTATCCAGCTTCGTTCATGTGGCTCGTCGATATCACGGATGAAAAGCATCCGATGCCGATCTCCACGTTTCAGATCGAGGACATGCCGGACACGCCGCAGCCGCGGATGACGGGGTGTCACCAGCCGTGCGAGAAGGTGACCGGCACCGAGATCCCTGTCGCGTGGTTCGCGCACGGCTTGCGGATCGTCGACATCTCGAACCCGCACTCGCTGAAAGAGGTTGCGCACTTCATGCCGGACGTGCCGCCTGGATCAGATCGGGTTCAGAGCAACGACGTGACCGTCGACGATCGCGGACTCATCTATCTGCTCGATCGCGTGCGTGGATTGCACATCCTCGAGCGCACGGGAAACTAGCCGTGTATGAATCAGGAAGGGCAACGATGAAGGTTCCGCACGGATCGATCTCCCGGGTCATCGCTTGCAGCGCCGCGGGCGCGTTCCTCGCCGCCGCATTCGGCGTCGCCGCACAGGCGTATCCGGTGAAGCCGATACGTGTAATCGTCGGCTTTCCTCCGGCGTCGGGCGCGGACATCAGTGCGCGGCTCATCGCGGCGAAGCTTGTCGAGCCCCTGGGTCAACAGGTGATCGTAGACAACAGGCCGGGCGCGGGGAGCAACCTCGCGGCAGAGACGGTCGCGAAGGCCGCGCCTGACGGCTATACGCTATTCATCGGCACCGTCGCGAACACGATCAATGCCACCCTTTACGCGAAACTACCTTTCGATTTTCAACGCGACTTCACACCGATTGCGCTCGCGACCGCTGCGCCGAACATCCTGGTCGTGCATCCTTCGGTGCCTGCGAAGTCAGTTGCCGACCTCGTAGCGCTCGCCAAAGGGCGGCCGGGGCAACTCAACTTTGCATCGAGCGGGACCGGCACGGCACCGCATCTGTCCGGCGAGCTCTTCAAGACGATGGCCGGCGTGCAGATTACGCACGTCCCTTACAAGGGCAGCCCGCAGGCCGTCACGGATGTGCTTGCCGGCGAAGTCGCATTCATGTTTTCTCCTGTGTCTACCGTTCTGCCGCATGTGAAGAGCGGGCGGTTGCGCGCGCTTGCCGTGACGACGGCCACACGCATCGCTGCGCTGCCGGCATTGCCGACCGTGGCCGAAGCCGGCCTGACGGGTTACGACACGGTCACCTGGTTCGGCTTCGTCGCGCCCGCTCGCACACCGCCTGCCGTCGTGACGCGGCTGAACGCGGAGATCGTAAAGATACTCATGCTGCCCGACGTTCGCCAGCAGTTCTCGGTGCAGGGCATGGAGATTCTTGGGGGCACGCCTGAACACTTCGCAGGTTATATAGCGCAGGAAATCTCGAAGTGGGCGAAGGTGATCCGGGCGTCGGGGGCGCGTGCGGAGTGATGCAGGAGAGCGCGCTTACCAAAAGAAGCGGCGGCGAACTTGCCGAGGCAGGCTCTAGCGCTTCTCGTCCGGCCCCGAAGCGGCACTCGCGATTCCTTTGATCCCCGAGCCGACGACGCTGACGCCGGTTCCGACGACGGTGGTGGCCACTGATACGGTGGTGGATACGGCGCTGCCCGCAACCGAGAGGACCATGCAACCCGGGCATGAGACAAGAACCGCCACCGCCATCAAGAGTGCTTTCATTGAAACCCAGACCCAAATAACGCGCGCCGATTATAGGTGAACAATCGATCATTCGCCGGCGTCGAGCCCATTGTGGCGAGCTTCAGGACATCCTTAAACGGCCTGGACTGATCAGGCAGTCGCGTTAGATGCCCACTTTCTTTCTACGCCGGGCCCTGCGGTGTGAGAAGCGCGCGCTTTACGCCTGTGGCGCAAGTGCCCCGAGCTTCTGCATAATGCGAATCCATCGCTGAACCACGATTCGAGCGGAGAACGGATGCGAAGCAGTCAGTGTGTGCTTGCCCTTGCTGCCGCTTTGGCCGCTGCTGCGCTGCCCGCTTCAGCGCAGCAATACCCCGTCAAGCCCATTCGGATGGTGATTGGCTTTCCGCCGGGCGGCGGCACCGATATCGTCGGGCGCATCGTCGCGCAAAAGCTGTCTGAGGCTTTTGGTCAGCAGGTCACGGCAGACAACCGCGGCGGCGCAGCAGGGCAGATCGGTACAGAAATCGTTGCCCGTGCGCAGCCGGACGGGTACACGATGCTGATGGCGCACGTGGCGGCGCTCTCCATACTCCCCTCGCTCGTGCCGAAGCTGCCGTACGATCCGACGCGGGATCTCGCACCCGTAACGCTGGTCGCGATTGCGCCGAACCTCCTTGTTGCGCATCGTGGTCTGTACGTTGTAACGGTGCGCAGTCTGATCCAGCTCGCGAGAGCGCGCCCGGGTCAGCTCCGCTTTGCTTCGCCCGGCGCCGGCAGCGTGCAGCATCTGGCTGGTGAGCTCTTCAAGCTGCAGGCGAAGGTAGACATGCTGCATGTGCCTTACAAGGGCAGCGGGCAGTCTACGATCGATCTTCTCGCTGGACACGTGCAGCTCGCCTTCGATTCGATGCCTCCCGTGCTCTCGCATGTGAAGGCTGGAAAACTCGTTGCGCTCGCAGTTACGTCTCCGCGGCGCTTCGCGCTGCTTCCTGACATTCGTACGCTGGCAGAAAGCGGCTTGCCCGGCTTCGATATGTCGACATGGTGGGGCATCGTACTGCCTGCAGGCGTGAACAAGGAGATCGCGGCTAAGCTGCACGATGCCACCGTTCGCCTGCTACAGCAGCCCGATGTCAGGGAAACCATGGCTAACGTCGGCGCGGAGATCGTCGG
>JBKJPI010000554.1:0-4239 GCA_046595235.1 Burkholderiales bacterium
CGCGCGGCGACCGGCAGGCGTCCCGATGTCGATACCCGCGCACCCGACGCGCGCGTGCATGCTTTCCTTTCGGCGACACACTGCACCGTATATCTCGATACGTCCGGCGAGCCTCTGTTCAAGCGCGGATACCGAAAGTCCGGGGGTGAAGCACCTCTGCGCGAGAACCTCGCGGCCGGCATACTCAGGCTTGCACGTTGGGCGCCCGGCACGACGTTGCTCGATCCGATGTGCGGCAGCGGCACGTTCCTGGCCGAAGCCGCGATGATCGCGCTCAACAGGGCCCCGGGGCTCGACCGCGAGTTCGGGTTCGAAAAGCTCACGCCATTCGACGCTGCCGCGTGGAAAACATTGAAAGATGCGGCAGGCGCACGCGCGAGTAAGCCGCGTCAGCTCGACATCATCGGGAGCGACCGTCATGGCGAGGCCCTCAAGCTCGCACGCGCCAACCTCGAGGCGCTGGGCATCACGAACGAAATCGCACTGAAACAAGCCGACGTGCTGGAGATGCCCGCGCCCGCTTCGTCGGGCGTGATCGTGATGAACCCGCCCTACGGCGTGCGCCTGCACGATCAGCAATCACTCGCTGAGCTCTATCCGAAGATCGGCGATACCCTCAAGAAACGGTACGCCGGCTGGACCGCCTATATCTTCACTGCAGACCTGCGCATCGCGAAGCTGATTGGCCTCTCCGCTTCACGCCGCACGCCGCTCTTCAATGGCGCGCTCGAATGCCGTCTGTTCGAGTTTCGCGTCGTCTCGGGAAGCAATCGCAGGAAATCCGCCGACGAGGCGAAACCTTAGAGCCTTCGCGCTTTAAAACGCGGCCGGCGCCGCTCGCGTTTACTGACTTCTGTAGTACCTCCCGCCCGTCAACGATTGTCGAAAGGTGACGTTGTCCTCGTACGTCGCAGGCACCGATTCTAAAAGCGACGATTCGAAACGTTGATCAACCACTGGAGGCGACAAATGGAAAGGGAACAGGCATTGAAGATCCTGAATGCACTCGCAGGCGGGGTGCATCCTGCCACAGGAGAAGTGTTTGCGGCGGACAGCGCATACCAGCACCCCGATACGGTGCGCGCGCTGTTTGAAGCGGTCAGGGCCGTTGAAGGCGCACAGGCGGCTCCAGCAACGTCATTGCCGCCTGAGCGCAAGAACGCTGACATGGCGGCGAACACTTTCGTTCGGTGGACACCCGAAGAGGAAGCACGACTTGCTGCAGGTTTCGATACTGGCCGAACGTCGGCGGAGCTTGCGAAGCTTCACAACCGGTCGCGCGCCGCGATCGAAGCGCGCTTGCTCAAGCTTGGGAAGATCGACGTAAGCGCCTTGACCGTGCAACTACGCTATCTGCCGAAGGACACCGCTGCGGCGGGCGCGTAAGCGAGCGGCCACGAGGCAAGTGAAGGGAGGTTCACGGAAGGAAACCTCAGGTTTCCTTCCGTGTCGTCTACTGCCGGGGGCAGGCGAAGATGACCTGGCGGAGCATCTGAATATTGTTTGAGCGGCCGCTCAAACAATATTAAGGTGCGAAATTCCGCCGAGGACGTCTTTGCCCTTCGCCTCCTGGCTGTTCAGTTTGATCATGAGCCGGAGCTCGTTGACCGAGTCCGCATTACGCAGCGCGTCTTCGTAGCTGATCATGCCGGTATCGTACAGCTCGAAAAGATGCTGGTCGAAAGTCTGCATTCCAAGCTCGCGCGATTTCCCCATGATCTGCTTGATCTCGTGCACGTCGCCTTTGAAGATGAGATCCGATATCAGCGGCGTGTTCAGCATGATTTCGACTGCGGCGCTGCGGCCCTTGCCGTCTTTCAGAGGTATCAGGCGCTGGGCGATGAACGCGCGGATATTGAGCGAAAGGTCCATGAGGAGCTGCTGTTTCCGGTCCTCCGGGAAGAAATTGATGATCCGGTCCAGAGCCTGGTTGGAGCTGTTCGCGTGCAGCGTGGCCATGCACAAGTGACCCGTCTCTGAAAACTCGATCGCGTATTCCATCGTCTGCCGATCGCGAATCTCCCCGATCAGAATCACGTCCGGCGCCTGCCGCAACGCGTTCTTGAGCGCCGCGTACCACGAATCGGTATCCACCCCGACGTCGCGTTGAGTTACCACACAATTCTTGTGATCGTGAACGTATTCGACCGGATCTTCAACGGTGATGATGTGGCCGTAGCTGTTCTCGTTGCGATAGCCGACCATGGCAGCCAGCGAGGTCGACTTGCCCTGCCCGGTGCCGCCGATCATGACGACGAGCCCGCGCTTCATCATGCAGATGTCGCGGAGCACGGGCGGCAGCTTGAGATCTTCGAAGCTCGGAATCGTGGTATTGATCGTGCGCAGAACCATGCCGACGCGACCCTGCTGCAGGAACGCGCTCACGCGAAAGCGCCCGATACCGCCCGGACTTACCGCGAAATTGCTTTCCTTCGTCGACTCGAACTCGGCCGCCTGCTTGTCGTTCATCATCGAACGCGCGATTTCGGCCGTGTGCTGCGGCGTCAGCGGCTGATTGGCAACCGGAGAAACGCGCCCGTCGATCTTGATCGCCGGGGGGAAGCCCGCCGTGATGAACAAGTCAGACGCGTTCTTTGCCACCATGGCGCGCAGAAGGTCCTGCATGAACTTGAGTGCCTGGTCTCGTTCCACGTAGTCCCTTTTCGTCGCAAAGTGCAACCCTACTTTGCGCCGCCAACTGCAGTTTGAACTGAATCGCTGGCGAAGCCAGTCGATTCAGCTTGAAATTACCACGAAGACCAAATGGTCGATCCGCCACGGTTTCTTCGTTGCTCTTTACGCACTCAAGGCGCCCGGCCGCCCGAAGCCTTGAGTTCTAACTTGCCGTTCCGATCAAAAGTAGATTTTCACTTTTGAGCGTTTATCTAAAATTGTCCTTGTTCGCCGCCCGTGACCGACCTTCTTCAACCGTTATCACGTTGCGCTTCACCAGCTCGAGCATGTTCTGATCGAGCGTCTGCATGCCGAAGCCCTGGCCGGTCTGGATCGCGGAATACATCTGCGCGACTTTGCCTTCGCGGATGAGGTTTCGGATGGCCGGCGTGCCGATCATGATTTCATGCGCGGCGACGCGTCCCGAACCGTCTTTGGTCTTGATCAGTGTCTGCGAAATGACGGCGCGGAGCGATTCCGAGAGCATAGAGCGCACCATCTCTTTTTCCTCGGCTGGAAAGACATCGATGATCCGGTCGATTGTTTTGGCTGCCGAGCTCGTGTGCAGCGTTCCGAAGACCAGGTGACCCGTCTCCGCGGCAGTCATCGCAAGGCGAATCGTTTCGAGGTCGCGCATCTCGCCGACCAGGATCACGTCCGGGTCTTCCCGGAGTGCCGCCCGAAGCGCGTTTGCGAAAGACAGCGTATGCGGACCGACCTCGCGCTGATTGATCAGGCACTTCTTCGCGTCGTGCACGAATTCGATCGGGTCTTCGACGGTAAGAATATGCCCGTGCTCGTTCTCATTGATATAATTGACCATCGCTGCGAGAGTCGTCGATTTGCCCGAGCCGGTCGGGCCGGTGACGAGCACCATGCCACGAGGCTGGTCCGAGATTTCTTCGAAAATTTTCGGCGCCTTCAGCTCCTCGAGAGAAAGCACCGACGACGGAATGATCCGGAACACCGCACCAGCGCCGCGCTGCTGAACGAACGCGTTCACCCGGAAGCGGGCGAGGTTCGGTATCGCGAAGGAGAAATCACACTCCAGGTTCTCCTCGTAGAATTTCCGCTGCCCGTCGTTCATGATGTCGTACACCATCGCGTGCACGTCTTTGTGCTCGAGTGGGGGCAGATTGATCCTGCGCACATCCCCATGCACGCGAATCATCGGCGGCAGGCCCGCGGACAGGTGCAGATCCGAGGCCTTGTTCTTGACCGTGAACGCGAGCAGTTCGGAGATATCCATTTTCACTCCCGTCGCAAAGTGCAAACCTACTTTACGCCGATCCTTCAGTTTGAACTGAATCGCTGGCGAAGCCAGCCGATTCAGCTTGCAAATGCTACGATGAACCAGGCGGTCGATCTACCCAGTTTCTTCGTTGCTCTTTCCGCACTTCAGGCGCCGGGCCGCCCCAAGCCTGAAGTTCTAACTGGCCGTTCCGGCCGAAAGTAGGTTTCCACTTTCGGACGTTTCGCTTGCCGGCCGAAAGTAGGGTTCCACTTTGCGACGTAAGGTTGGCCGGCGCAAAGTAGGTTTTCACTTTGCGACGTGTATTACATTAT
>JBKJPI010000054.1:0-4466 GCA_046595235.1 Burkholderiales bacterium
CGCTGGCCGCCGAACTGCGCCTTGCCGCCGAGCGGTTGCTGCGTGACGAGGCTGTAAGGTCCCGTCGAACGTGCGTGCATCTTGTCGTCGACCAGGTGATGGAGCTTCAGCATGTGCATGTAACCGACGGTCACCGAGCGCTCGAACGCATCCCCCGTGCGACCGTCGTACAACGTGACCTGAGTTTTGGTCTTCGTAAAACCGATCTTCTTCGTGCGCGGGTCGTCATCCGGGTACGCAAGATCAAGCATCTGCCTGATTTCTTTCTCCGTCGCGCCGTCGAACACCGGCGTCGCGAACGGCACGCCCGCGGTCAGGTGCTCGCCAAGCTCGATCACTTCCTCGTCCTTGAGCGATGCAAGATCCTCGGCACGGCCGCCCGAGTTGTAGATCTTGTCGAGGAAGCCTCTTACAGCCGCAACATTCTGCTGCTGCTTGAGCAGTTCCCCAATGCGGTAGCCAAGTCCCTTGGCTGCCCAGCCCAGGTGAGTCTCGAGAATCTGTCCAACATTCATCCGCGAAGGGACACCCAGCGGATTCAGCACAATGTCGACCGGCGTGCCATCCGCCATGTAAGGCATGTCTTCAACCGGCGTGATCTTCGAGATAACGCCCTTGTTCCCGTGACGGCCCGCCATCTTGTCGCCCGGCTGGAGCCGACGCTTCACCGCGAGGTACACCTTCACCATTTTCTGAACGCCCGGCGGCAGCTCGTCGCCCTGCGTAAGCTTCTTGCGCTTCTCTTCGAAGGCCTTGTCGAAGAGCACCTGCGTCTGTTTCAGCGACTCCTGCAGCTGCTCCATCTGCTGGCTGACGTCGTCCTTCTCCACACGAATATCGAACCACGAGTGGCGCTCGTTGTCCTGCAGATACGCCTTCGTGATCTTGGTGCCTTTGGCCAGCTTCTTCGGCCCGCCGTTCGCGGTCTTGCCGATGAGGAGACGCTCGAGTCGCTCGAACGCATCGTTTTCAACGATCCGCAGCTGGTCAGCGAGATCCTTCTTATAGCGCTTCAGCTCGTCGTCGATGATCTGCTGCGCACGTTTGTCACGCTCGATACCTTCACGCGTGAAAACCTGCACGTCGATCACAGTGCCGGACATGCCTGATGGCACGCGAAGGCTCGTGTCCTTAACGTCTGATGCTTTCTCGCCGAAAATCGCGCGCAGAAGCTTTTCTTCGGGTGTGAGCTGGGTCTCGCCTTTCGGCGTGACTTTGCCGACCAGAACATCGCCCGCTTCCACTTCAGCACCGATGTAGATGATGCCGGACTCGTCGAGATTGGCGAGCTGGTTCTCCGAGAGGTTCGAAATATCGCGCGTGATCTCTTCAGGTCCGAGCTTCGTGTCGCGGGCAACCACCGAGAGCTCTTCGATGTGGATTGAAGTAAAGCGCTCTTCGGCAACGACGCGTTCTGAAATAAGGATCGAGTCTTCGAAGTTGTAGCCGTTCCACGGCATGAACGCGACGAGCATGTTCTGGCCGAGCGCAAGCTCACCGGTATCGGTGGAGGCGCCGTCGGCGATCACGTCACCGCTGGAAATACGATTGCCGACTTTGACGAGCGGACGCTGATTGATATTCGTATTCTGGTTCGACCGCTGGTATTTGACGAGGTTGTAGATGTCGACGCCCACCTCTCCCGCGGACGTCTCTGCGTCGTTTACACGCACCACGATGCGGGCCGCGTCGACGTAATCCACCACGCCGCCGCGCCGGGCCTGCACGGCAGTACCCGAGTCGACTGCCACGGTGCGCTCGAGGCCCGTGCCGACGAGGGGCTTCTCTGCACGCAGGCAAGGCACCGCCTGACGCTGCATGTTCGAGCCCATCAGCGCGCGGTTCGCGTCGTCGTGCTCGAGGAACGGGATGAGTGAGGCGGCCACGGACACGGCTTGGGAAGGTGCGACGTCCATGTATTCGATGCGGTCCGGACCTGACAGCGTGAACTCGTTGCGATTACGGCACGAAACGAGCTCGTCCGTGAACTTGCCCTTCACATCCAGGGCGGCGTTGGCCTGAGCGATCATGTACTGACCTTCTTCGATCGCCGAGAGGAAATGGATTTCCGCGGTGACGTGCCCATCCTTCACCTTCCGATACGGCGTTTCGAGAAAGCCGTACGTGTTCGTGCGCGCGTAGAGCGCGAGCGAATTGATGAGACCGATGTTTGGACCTTCAGGCGTCTCGATCGGGCACACGCGGCCATAGTGGGTCGGATGCACGTCACGCACCTCGAAACCTGCACGCTCACGCGTAAGACCGCCCGGTCCCAGGGCCGAGACGCGTCGCTTGTGGGTGATCTCCGACAAGGGGTTGGTCTGATCCATGAACTGCGAAAGCTGGCTTGAACCGAAGAACTCGCGGATCGCGGCCGAAACTGGTTTCGCATTGATGAGGTCATGCGGCATCAGGTTCTCGGACTCGGCCTGCGAGAGCCGCTCTTTCACGGCGCGCTCAACGCGCACGAGGCCTGCACGGAACTGGTTTTCCGCGAGCTCGCCCACCGAACGCACCCGGCGATTTCCCAGGTGGTCGATGTCGTCGATTTCGCCGCGTCCATTCCGGAGATCGACAAGAATCTTGATGACGGCAACGATATCCTCGGCGGAGAGCGTCCCCGGGCCTTCGAGCTCTTCGCGCCCGACGCGCCGGTTGAACTTCATACGGCCGACGGCCGAAAGGTCGTAGCGGTCTTCCGAGAAGAAAAGCCCGTTGAAGAGCGTCTTCACGGCCTCTTCAGTGGGCGGCTCTCCAGGGCGCATCATGCGGTAGATGCCGACCTGCGCTGCGAGCTGGTCGGCGGTCTCGTCGATGCGCAGCGTCTGCGAGATGTAAGGACCCTGGTCGAGGTCGTTCGTATAGATCGTCTGGATCGTCTCGACGCCGGCTTCGCGAAGCTTCGCAAGCGCAACATCAGTGATCTCTTCGTTCGCACTGGCAATCACTTCGCCGGTGGCGGTATCAACGACGTTCTTCGCAAGCGCACGGCCGAGAAGGAAATCCTCGGGAACGGCGATTTTAGAAACGCCCGCCGCTTCGAGATCACGCACGTGCTTGACGGTAATCCGCTTGTCCTTCGCAACGATGAGCTTGCCCTTCGCCGTGATGTCGAAGCGCGCTGTTTCGCCTCGCATGCGCTCGGGAACGAGCGTGAATTCGACCGCGTTCTTGCCGATATTGAACGTGTCGAACGCGAAGAACTTCTCGAGAATCTGCTCGTTGGTGAACGAGAGCGCTTTCAGAAGCGTCGTCACCGGCATCTTGCGGCGGCGGTCGACGCGGAAGTAGAGGTAATCCTTCGGGTCGTATTCGAAGTCCAGCCACGAACCGCGATACGGGATGACTCGTGCTGAAAAGAGAAGCTTGCCCGACGAATGCGTTTTGCCGCGGTCGTGCTCGAAGAACACGCCAGGCGAACGGTGGAGTTGCGAAACGATGACGCGCTCAGTGCCGTTGATGACGAACGAGCCGGTGCTCGTCATGAGCGGAATCTCGCCCATGTAGACCTCCTGCTCCTTCACTTCCTTCGGCGTCGGCTTCGGCGCTTCCTTGTCCATGATGACAAGCCGCACCTTGGCGCGTAGCGGCGCCGCGAACGTGAGCCCGCGCTGCTGACACTCTTTCACATCGAACGGCGGCTCGCCGAGCATGTAGCTCACGAACTCGAGGCGAGCGTTCTTCGAGTGGCTTTCGATGGGGAAGATCGATTTGAAAGCGGCCTGCAGGCCTTCGGCCTTGCGCGACTCCGCAGCGACGTGCTCCTGCAGAAAGGCGGCGAAAGACTCGAGCTGCGTCGCGAGAAGGAACGGTACCGGCAGGACCGTCTCACGCTTGGCAAAGCTCTTGCGGATACGTTTCTTCTCGGTGAATGAATAGGCCATGTGGACTCCGTTACGTCGCAAAGTGCAAACCTACTTTGCGCCGATTAAACTTTCCGTCGCAAAGTGAAAACCTACTTTGCGCCGACTAAAAAATTAGAACTGAATCGCGGGCGAAGCCCGCCGATTCAGCTTGAAACTGCTACGAAGAAACCAGCGGTAAGATCACCACTCGATTCTTCGTAGGTCTTGCTTTTATTCCATCAAGGCGCCGGGCCGCCCCAAGCCTTGGTGCTAACTCAAAGCGGCCGAAAGTAGGTTTCCACTTTCGGACGTAGGTTTTTCCGGCCGAAAGTAGGGGTGCACTTTCGGACGTAGTTATTTTATTTCTGCAGAGCCGCCGGCTTCGGTGATCTGCTTAAGGATGGCTTCTGCGTCGGCCTTCGGGATACCTTCTTTCACAGCCTTCGGCGCGCCGTCGACAAGATCCTTGGCTTCTTTCAGCCCGAGACCCGTTACCGCACGAACCACCTTGATCACGTTGACCTTGCTGGCGCCTGCGGCCGTGAGGTTTACGGTGAATTGGGTCTGCTCTTCCGCTGCCGCGGCGGGGGCACCGCCACCTGCTGCCGGAGCCGCCGCGAC
>JBKJPI010000222.1:0-5517 GCA_046595235.1 Burkholderiales bacterium
GCGGACGGCAAGCCCATCAACAAGGGTACTGCGAGCGACGCGTCATCGCGGGCGACCGCGGCAGAGATCGCCCGGCTGCTGGGTCTTGCAGCTCAGGGGAAAGCCCGCATCGTCGAAAGCGGCATCGAGCGCGCGTTGCGCGGCGGCGATATCGCGGTTCTCGCGCGCAACCATCGTCAGGCAACCGCTGTGCGTGATGCGCTTGCGGCGCTGGGCATCGCGAGCGTGCAACGCGGTGCGCAAAGTGTTTTCTCCACGCGCGAAGCCGAAGAGCTCGCGCGCGTGCTCGCTGCCGTGGCGGAACCCGGTCGTGAGGCGCTGATCGGCGCTGCGCTCACCACGGAGATGATGGGATACGGCGGGGAGGCACTGTACGCGCTGCACGCCGACGAGCTTCGCTGGGAAGTCATCGTCGAGCGCTTCCGCGAGGCGCACCGCGCGTGGCACGAGCAGGGCTTCATGCGCATGCTGCGGGCGCTCTTTCACGATTACGGGGTGCTGCACCGTCTGCTGGCCTATGACGACGGTGAGCGCCGCTCAACAAACCTGCTTCACCTTGCCGAGCTGCTTCATTGCGACGCCGAGCGCAACGGGATCGCTGGGTTGCTCGCCTGGTTTTCGGCCAAACGCACCGCGCCTGCGCAAGGAAACGAAGCGGAGCTTCTCCGTCTCGAAAGTGACGAGAACCTCGTGAAGTTGTTGACCGTGCACGCAGCGAAGGGACTCGAGTTTCCGCTCGTCTTCTGTCCCTTTGTGTGGGACGGAAATCTTAGGAGCAGCAAAGCCGATGTCATCGCCTTTCACGAGGGTGGCGAAGCGATCGTCGACTTCGGGTCAGAAACGCTCGCAGCGTCGCGTGAGCAGGCCGTCCGCGAGGAACGTGCGGAAAGTCTGCGCCTACTTTACGTCGCGCTCACGCGTGCGAAGTATCGATGCTGGATGGTGTGGGGCAACATCAACGACGCCGCGAATTCGAGCCCGGCGTGGCTCCTGCACCGGCCCGGCCTGAACGAGGCCGCTGCGGCGTTCGGCGCCGACGTGCCTCGGCTCTCGGACATCGCAGGCGATCTCGAGCGTCTCGTCGAGCGAACGGCCGGCAGCATCGCAGTAGTGCCCATGCCCTCGCCGGCTGCGACGAGCGCGGTAACGGACGGGATCGAGAAGCCTCTGGTGGGTCCGCGGGAATTCAACGGTTCTCTACGTGACACGCGCTATGTCACGAGCTTTACCGCCCTTGCACACGGCCGCACGATCGAGGCGCCGGATTACGACGCAGCCGATCGCGACCCGCTGCCCGAAAGCGTGAGCGGGCGCGACATCTTCGCTTTTCCGCGCGGCGCGCACGCCGGCAGATGCATGCACGCGATCTTCGAGCACGTTGACTTCGTGAATCTCGATCGCGCGGAGCTCGAACGCATCGTCACTCGCGAGCTCGCGGCGCACGGTTTCGAGTCGGTATGGGTTCGCGCGATCTCCGACATGGTGCAGTGGGTCGTAGACACTCCGCTCGACGAAAGCGGCATGAAGCTTCGCGATGTACCGCGCGCAAAGCGACTCGACGAGCTCGAGTTCTACTATCCGATACGGGAGCTGCGCGACAGCGGGTTACGCCGTGTGCTCGCAGAGGGCAATTTCCCGGACGAGATCAGAGAGCGCATCGGCACGCTCACATTCGATCCCACGCAGGGGTACATGAGAGGGTTCATCGATCTCGTGTTCGAGCACGACGGCCGCTACTACCTGGCGGACTACAAATCGAACTGGCTCGGCGCGACGGTCGCCGCCTATAAGCAGTCGGAGCTTGCACGAGCGATGGGGCGCGAAGCGTATTACCTGCAATACCTCGTCTATTGTGTGGCGCTTCATCGCTATCTTGCCGTGCGTGTGCCGGGGTATCGTTACGACGCGCATTTTGGCGGGGTGCGTTATCTCTTCGTGCGCGGCATGCGTCCCGCTTCCGGTCACACGTCAGGCGTCTTCGCCGATCGGCCTGCGGGTGCTCTCGTCGTCGCGCTCGATGAGTTCCTCCGCACGGGGACAGTGTAGCAATGACGGCAGCGGCCGAACTCATTGAAGGCGATATCGAGCTCGCTGACATCGATCGGCATTTTGCGAAATCTATGATGCGGCTCGCGGGCGACGAGCGTTTCGAGCTCGCTGCCGCCGCGGCGCTTGCAAGCCGCGCGACCGGCGAAGGTGATATCTGCGTGCAGCTGGGCGACTTCGCGGGTCGCGCGATGCCGGCGCTGGAGATCACGACACCCCCGTTGATGGCGTGGACGAAAATCCTGCGCGAGTGCTCAGTCGTCGGTCGGCCTGGCGATTTTCGGCCGCTCGTGCTCGACGAGACCGGACGCCTCTACCTTTACCGCTACTGGGATTACGAGCAGCGCCTTGCACAGAACCTGCTTGCGCGTGCCGCGGATGTGCCGGGCGTGGACGAAGCGCTCCTCAGGACAGGCCTCAAACGCTACTTCCCCGATTCGCGCGATGCAGAGCAGAAGCTCGCCGCCGCGACAGCAGTCCTGCGCGGCCTGTGCGTGATCTCAGGGGGCCCCGGAACCGGCAAGACGACGACGGTCGTAAAGATTCTCGCGTTGCTGGCGGAACAGGCGCAAGGGAAGAAGCTTGCGATTGCCGTTGCGGCGCCGACCGGCAAGGCGGCGGCACGTGTTCAGGATGCAATGCGCGCCGCGCTGGACGGGCTGGAAGTCGACCTTTTCACGCGCGCGAGCATGCCGGTCGAAGCGTTCACGATTCACCGCTTGCTCGGCGTACGCCCCAATTCCGCGTATTTCCGGCGCAACCGTGACCATCCCCTCGTACTCGACGTGCTCGTGATCGATGAAGCATCGATGGCGGACCTCGCGCTCAGCGCAAAGCTCGTCGAAGCACTGCCCGCAGGCGCGCGTCTCATTCTGCTCGGCGACAAGGATCAGCTCGCGTCGGTCGAAGCCGGCTCCGTTCTCGGTGACATCTGCAGGCGCGCTGCGTTCTCGAAAGGTTTCGCAAAACGCCTCAGCGCGGTGACTGGCACACCCGTCGCAAAAATCCCGACCAGTGCGAACGGGACGTCTCCGCTGGCGGATTCGGTAGTGCTGCTGAATACGAGCTACCGATTCGGCGCCGAAAGCGGCATCGGTACACTTGCGCGCCTCGTCAATGCGGGCGAAGGTGCTGGAGCGCTCGCGCTGCTGCAAGAAGGCGCCCATCACGACCTTGCGTGGAAAACGGTTAGCCGTGGTGAGTTGCGCACCCGGCTCGCTCGCGCAGCGACTGAAGGCTTACGCCTGCACTTCGAAGCGGTCCGCGCTGGTGAGCCGCCTCAGGTCATTTTCCAGCGCCTGAAAGCGTTCCAGGTGCTGTGCGCGCATCGCGGAGGCGCCTTCGGTGTGAGCGGGTTGAGCGCGATGATCGAAGACGTGCTCGACGAGCACGGCTTCATCAACGCGCGTCAAACCTGGTATCCAGGGCGGCCGATCATGGTCACGCGCAACGACTACAACCTGCGGCTCTTCAATGGCGACGTCGGCGTTGCGTTGCGCGATGTGTCCGGCCACCTCAAGGTTTTTTTCCCGGCTGCGGCTGAAGGCATACGCAGCATCGCGCCGGCACGTCTGCCGGAACACGAATCCGTATACGCGATGACGATACACAAGAGCCAGGGGTCGGAGTTCGGCCACGTGCTCATGGTATTGCCTACCGAGCGCTCCCCTGTACTTAGCCGCGAGCTGATCTACACCGGCATCAGCCGTGCCATGAGCCGCGTAGAAGTGTGGGGCGAAAGCAGCCCATTCTGCGACGCCGTCGCGCGGCGCGTGAGCCGTGCTTCGGCGCTGCGGGAGCGACTGTGGGACCGGGTCTAGGGCGGCGCTTGCTTTCGCTCAGGCCTCGCCACCCACGAACAGAAGGAACCCCAGGTTTCCCTCCGTAACATCCTTTCCTTGGGACGTCGGAGGTGCAGTCCGTCACGCTGCTAAGGCGCCTTGGGCGCTTCCTTCCGCACTTCGATAGTGCGTGCCATCAGCTTGCCGTCGGAAATCGATTCAGTGAGAACGTTCACGTATGACCCGCCCACGACCTGCGAGCGCTGGCCGGGCACCAGTGACGTGATCGCCGCTGTGTCGGCCACGACCACTTTCTGCGAGCCGCCGTCGTAGCTCAGCACGAGCTCGCGTCCTTGCGCCGCGTCGACTGTCGCCGAGACGGCGGCGTTCGTCATCGTCTGATTGTCACCGCCATCAAATGGACGGTGACCCGGGTTGGTCGGCTTTGGGAAGCGGCGCACGTCATACGCTGCCAGCGTGCCGTCGGCGCGCTTGACTGAAGTCACACCGAGGAAGTCGCCGGCCTTGATTTCACTCATCGGGAGGGGCTGGGCGAAGATGTATGTCGTTTTATCATCGACAATGAGATCGACGCTTCTGCCGTCAGTGGTTTTCACTGCCACGAGATTGCCGGAAGCCGCGGTTACGATCCCGCGAACGCGCGTCTGTGCCTGCGCATCAACTGCGCCCGCGGTGAGTAACGCCGCGCCGAAAAATGCTGTTATAAACGCTGTCTTCATGTGATTTCCTATTGAGGGGGTCGCACGCCATCCCGGCTGACCTGTATACGCTGAACGGTCATGGTGCCGTTTGCGCCGACAGCCGCTGAAAGTAAATATGTATTCACCCGGCTTGTGACAGTGAAGCTCGCGGGCGAACGGATAACGTCCGGGGTTGTGTCATTATTCCGCTCACACCTGACACATAGCGGATTATAGGGAGGCACGATGAAATCATACTGGATTGTCACCAAAGGCGATAAGGCGACGCTCGAGCAACGCGAAGTGCCGATGCCGAAGCCAAAAGCCGGCGAGATCCTCTTCAAGGTGCACGCCAGCGCGTTGAATCGCGGCGAGCTCACCGTTGGCGGCGTCGTTCACGGTGGTCCGGAAAAAAATGGCGGTAACGAAGGCGCCGGGATCATCGAAGCGCTCGGCGATGGTGTTACGGGATTCAAGGTGGGCGAGCGCGTGATGGGGCGGGCGCGCGGGTGCTGGGCTGAATACGCGATCGTCGAAGTCGAGCAGGCGCTGCCGATTCCCGACTACATGAGCTTCGAGCAGGCCGCCGCTACGCCGCTCAGCATGATCACTGCATACGAGGCTATGGTGACGTACGGGAAGCTCAAGCAAGGGGAATCTGTGCTGATTGTGGGCGCGTCGTCAGGCGCAGGCGTCGCAAGCATCCAGATCGCGCAGGTCCTGGGCGCCAAATCGATAGGAACGTCTGGATCGGCGGACAAGCTCGCGAAGCTCAAGGCTGCAGGACTCGCCGTCGGGATCCAAACGCGCTCGCCGGATTTTTCGTCGAAGGTTCGAGAAGCGAGCGGCGGTGCCGGCGTGAACCTCGCGCTCAACTACGTGGGCGGCACGTACTTCCCGGAGATTCTCAAATCTCTCGCGAACAAAGGGCGGGTTGCGATTGTCGGTTATGTCGACGGCTCGCACAATGCTGAAATCGATCTTTCAGC
>JBKJPI010000258.1:0-6711 GCA_046595235.1 Burkholderiales bacterium
CGAAGCAAGGTCGATGAATTCGTGGCGAGCACGCGTAGTGTCTGATCCGCGCGAAATGAGCGGCATCCTCCAGCGGATCCTCAGTGTAAAGCGCGACGAGGTTGCAGCCGCACGGAAGGCAAAGCCCCTCGATGCCCTGAAGGCTGAGGCCCGGGCGGTGCCGTCGCCTCGTGACTTCGTGGGCGCGCTCCGCGCGACAGTCGGTTTGGGCCGCGCAGGCGTGATCGCAGAGGTCAAAAAGGCAAGCCCGAGCAAGGGTGTGCTGCGCCCGCATTTCGAGCCGGCGACCATCGCCGCGAGTTATGAACGGCACGGGGCGGCGTGCCTCTCCGTGCTGACAGACGCCCAGTTCTTTCAGGGGCGACTCGACGATTTGCGCGAAGCGCGAGCCTCATGCAGCCTGCCGGTACTGCGCAAGGACTTCACCATTGATCCCTATCAGGTATACGAAGCCCGCGCCGCCGGCGCTGACTGCATCCTGCTGATTGCGGCTGCGCTGGAGCTCCGGGAGATGCAGGCTCTGGAAGCACTTGCGCTCGAGCTCGGGCTGGCAGTGCTCGTGGAAGTGCACAATGCAATCGAGCTCGAGTCCGCGCTGCAGCTAACCACACCACTGCTGGGCATCAACAACCGCAATCTCCACAACTTTGAGACCAGACTCGACACGACGCTCGAGCTGTTGGCGGATATCCCCTCGGAGCGCCTCGTGATTACCGAGAGCGGCATCCTCGCGCCGCATGACGTGAAGCGCATGCGCGAAGCGCGTGTGAGCTGCTTTCTGGTCGGTGAAGCATTCATGCGGGCCGACGATCCAGGCGTGGAGCTCGAACGGTTATTCGGGCGGTAGGAAGCTGCGAACGCGTTCGGCGCAAAAGCCCACCCGGCGGCTGACGCCGCTATATAGGAAGGATATCTATGATCGATGTTGACCGGTTGATTGCGAGCTTCGACCACGGACTGCGCACTGTCTTCGCTCCGAGCGTTTCAGTGAGAAGTGTTCCCGGCGAGGATTTGCCCGAAGCCTCCCTGGAGCCTGCGCAGCGGGAGCACGCAGCGGCGCTGATGCGCGTTAACCACACGGGTGAAATCTGCGCGCAGGCGCTGTATCAGGGGCAGGCGCTAACCGCGCGAGGCTCACAGGCGCAGGGCGCGCTCGAAAGAGCGGCGCAGGAGGAGACCGAGCATCTTGCGTGGACCGAGCGGCGCATCAATGAGCTCGGCGGCCGGAAAAGTCTCCTCAACCCCGTCTGGTATGCCGGGTCATTCGCTATCGGTGCAGTCGCAGGCCTGCTCGGCGACCGCGTAAACCTCGGCTTTCTCGCCGAAACCGAACGCCAGGTCGTCGATCATCTCGATGCGCACCTCCGCAAGCTTCCGCCTGAGGACCATAAAAGCCGCGCCGTTCTGGGGGAGATGCGGCTCGACGAGTCACGGCACGCAACGAACGCCGTCGAGCATGGCGCGGGAGAGCTGCCGGCGCCCGCCCGCTTTCTGATGCGCCTTGCTTCGAAAGTGATGACGCGCACGTCGTACTACGTCTGAAAGTAAGAACCTACTTTCAGCCGGAACGGCGAGTTAGAACTCAAGGCTTGGGGCGGCCCGGCGCCTTGAGTGCGGAAAAAGCGACGAAGAAGCCGACTGGGACGCAACCATTCGTTGTTACGTCGCTGTTTCAAGCTGAATCGGCTGGCTTCGCCAGCGATTCAGTTCAAATTAGTAGTTCCGACGCAAAGTAGGTTTGCACTTTGCGTCGTTACTCCTCGCGGATCTCGAAATCGTGCGTGATGCTGGCGGTTTTAGCGAGCATGATCGATGCCGAACAGTATTTTTCGGCCGACAAATGGACCGCACGTTCGACCTGCTGAGCTTTGAGCCCTGTGCCGGTGACGATGAAATGAAAATGGATCCGGGTGAAGACCTTCGGGTCGTCTTCTGCACGCTCTGCGTCGATCTCGAGCACGCAGCCGGTCACGGGCGCGCGTGACTTCCTGAGGATGTGGACAACGTCGTAAGCCGTGCACCCGCCAGTGCCAAGAAGTACCGTTTCCATCGGGCGTGGCCCGAGATTGCGCCCGCCGCCTTCGGGCGTACCGTCCATGACGACCGAGTGGCCGCTTTCGGATTCACCGACGAAGCTCACGCCATCGATCCACCTCACCTTCGCTTTCATCGCTTCTCCGTACCGTCGCTCTCAGTAGTCCTTTCAAGCTCGAATCGGCTGGCTTCGCCAGCGATTCAGTTCAAATTGTAGTTCCGGCGCAAAGTAGGGGTTAACTTTGCGACGTGAGCCACGATCACCGCCCGAGATCGAATTTTAGGCGATACCACACGGTGCCGAGCACCTCATGAAAGAAGATATAGGTTTCATTCATCGCCCCCGCGCTCGGAATGAAATCGAGCGCCGTCAGTCGTACACGCGTGTGATAACCCATGGGTGCGGGAATGACCTGAAGGCCTGCGCGCTCGAATGCGAGCCTGGCGCGCGGCATGTGCCAGGCGTTCGTCACGAGGTAAACGCTCTGGACACCGGCTTTTTTGAGGATAGCCTGGGTCATCCTCGCGTTTTCCAGCGTGTTGTTGGAGCGTGATTCCACCCACTTCACCCCAACACCGAAGTCGCGCAACACCTGCTTTATCTGTTCCGCTTCGCTCGTTTCGCCGCCGGCCGGGTTCCCGGATGTTGCGAGTATTGGTTTAGCTGTGCGTTTGTGGAGGTAAGCCGCGTAGCGCGCGCGTTCCAGGCTTGCCTTGGCAACCGTGTCCGCGCCGTACTCAGGGGCTGCGTGATAGGAGCCGCCGCCGAGTACGACGATCGCCATGGCGCTCGTTTCGGCCGCTGGATCAGAGTAAGGCACCTCCAGCGATTGCACGAGAAACTTGCTGACAACTGACGTGGACAGAACGTAAAGCGATACAAGGCTGATCGCTGTGAGTGCGGCCCCGAACTTCGCGTGCGACCGCGCGAACGCAAGGCCGACGAGTCCGAGCAATATGAACACGCCCGGCGGCAGCACGAGCTGCGCAGTGACGTTGGTAAGCTCCCAGGCTGACATGAGGCTCTTTTACCGGTGGCTGATTGAGGGCGCGACGCGTCCACGGGCGGGCTGCCGTGTTGACACAGAAGCCTGATTTCCAATAGAATTCGCGGTTTCCTTAAAACCGACTCACTGCGGGACTAAGCTTAAATGAAGACGTTTTCCGCCAAGTCGCACGAAGTTGAGCGCGACTGGTTCATTGTGGATGCCACCGGCAAGGTGCTGGGTCGCGTTGCAACCGAGATTGCGCGGCGCCTCCGCGGCAAGCACAAACCGGAATTCACCCCGCACGTGGACACAGGCGATTATATCGTCGTAGTGAACGCTGAAAAACTGCGTGTCACGGGCAACAAGGCGAAAGACAAGCTTTATCACCGCCACACCACGTATCCAGGCGGCATCCGGACGACGAACTTCGAAAAGCTCCAGGCGAAACATCCGGAGCGCGTCCTGCACTTCGCGGTCAAGGGAATGCTCCCCAAAGGCCCGCTCGGCTACGCGATGATCAAGAAGATGAAAGTGTACCCGGGTGAATCACACCCGCATGCTGCACAGCAGCCCAAACCGCTCCAGATCGAGGCCTGACAAGATGGCAGTTCAGCAGAATTACGGAACCGGGCGCCGCAAAAGCGCGGTAGCACGTGTTTTCCTGCGCCCCGGCAAGGGCGCGATCGTGGTAAATGGCAAGCCTGTCGATGAGTTCTTCTCACGCGAGACCGGCCGTATGATCGTGCGCCAGCCGCTCACGTTGACGGACAACCTTGCCCGCTTCGATATTCTCATCAATGTGAACGGCGGCGGTGAGTCCGGGCAGGCCGGAGCGGTTCGTCATGGCATCACCCGCGCGCTGATCGATTACGATGAGACGCTGAAGGGCGTGCTGAAGAAGGCCGGCCTCGTCACGCGCGACGCGCGGGAAGTTGAGCGCAAGAAAGTCGGCCTGCACAAGGCGCGGCGTCGCAAACAGTTCTCCAAGCGCTGATATATCCGGGCTTCCGATGCCGCCTGGCGCGGTATCGGAGTGATGACAAGCCGCCTCCGGGCGGCTTTGTCGTCTCTGGTCCTCGTAGTTCCTACGAACGGCTCACGTCCGGCGACGTGAACTTCGGAGTTGCGCACGGCTATGAGTAAGGAATCGATCAGGGTCGGTATCGTAGGCGGCACCGGGTACACGGGTGTAGAGCTCCTGCGTCTTCTCTCACAGCACCCGAACTGCGAGCTCTCGGTCATCACCTCGCGGAAGGAAGCCGGCCTCGCGGTTTCGGACATGTTTCCGAACTTGCGTGGTCACGTAAAGCTCCGATTCAGCGAGCCCTCTCGCGAAGCGCTTTCGGCCTGTGACCTCGTCTTCTTCGCGACGCCCAACGGCGTCGCAATGAACGAAGCGCGGGCCCTCCACGATGCGGGTGTGCGCCTAATCGACATCGCAGCGGACTTCAGGCTGAAAGACGTCGGCGTGTGGGAGCAGTGGTACAAGATGAAGCACGCGTGCCCCGAACTCGTGGCGGAGGCGGTATACGGCCTCCCCGAGATCAATCGCGCGGCGATCCGTGAAGCACGCATCGTTGCCAATCCGGGTTGCTATCCGACGGCTGTTCAGCTCGGGTTCCTGCCGCTCGTCGAAAGCGGAGTGGTCGACTTCGACCATCTGATCGCCGACGCGAAATCGGGGGTCTCGGGGGCCGGCCGCGCGGCAGAAGTGCACACCCTGCTGGCGGAGGCGAGTGACAACTTCAAGGCTTATGGCGTAGCGGGGCACAGACACCTTCCGGAGATCGCACAAGGTTTGGGGATCATGGCCGGCCGTCCTCTCGAGCTTATTTTTACCCCGCACCTCACACCCATGATCCGCGGCATCCACGCAACGCTGTACGCAAGACTCACCTCCGACGCTGATGTGCAGGCGCTTTACGAGCGACGGTACGAGAACGAACCTTTCGTCGACGTCATGCCGACCGGGAGCCACCCGGAAACGCGATCTGTGCGCGGTTCGAATCACTGTCGAATTGCCGTGCACCGCCCGCGCGCGGGCGACACCGCGGTTGTCCTGTCGGTGATCGACAATCTCGTGAAGGGTGCTTCAGGGCAGGCAGTGCAGAACATGAACATCATGTTCGGTTTCGAAGAGGGACTTTCTCTGCAGCACGTGGCGCTGTTGCCGTAGATCCACGCATGCTTCGGCCACTGAGACGCAGCTTCGGCATTTCTGCGCGGCGCATGGCGGTGCGGCCGGACGTTCCGTGGTACTGGCGAACCCTTGGCGTCGCGGCAGCGGCGATTTCACTTGTTGTGGCCATATGGCTCGTCGGTACCGCTTCAGGCGCGTTCGACGGCTTCCGCGGTGGATCGGAACGCCTCGCAGCGGCAGCACCCAGCGAGCCGAAGCCGGATGACGCCGACGCGAGGGCGCTTCGTGCTCACGTGGCGCAGGCAGATCGGCAACTTCAGATGGAGCGTGCAGCGGCGGCGGACCTCGCGAAACAGGTCAAGGCGCTTGCCTTCGAAAATGCCGCGCTGAAGGAAGATCTTGCTTTTTTTCAATCACTTATGTCCACGGCCGAAGCGCGCCAGGGGGGCATAACCGTCAACCGCTTCAGGCTGCAGTCCGAGCCTGTCGCCGGAGAATTTCGCTACCAGATGCTGCTCGTTCAAAGCGGTCAGCGCGTCAAAGACTTTCAAGGGAGCCTCCAGTTCGTGCTGGATGTTCAGCAGGATGGACGCAAGCTCGTCATGATCCTGCCGCCCGAGGGTGACGGGGACGGCCAGGATTACCATCTCAACTTCAAGTTCTTCCGTCGCGTCGAAGGCAGCTTCAAACTGACGCCCGGGAGCGTTTTAAAGGGTATTCAGGTGCGGATCTTTGAAAACGGGTCTCGCACGCCTAAACTCACGCAAAGCCTGAGCGTGTCGTAAAGCCCTGCAGGCGGTTGTTTAGCCATCAAAAAGGGAGGCAAGCATGTTCGGAACAAAAACGAGCAAACCCCAGAACCGCATCGATTGCCTGATCGGAACCGGAACTCGGGTTGAGGGCAACGTCATCTTCAGCGGCGGCCTGCGTGTCGACGGCAATGTGCGCGGCAACATCATTGCGGAAGAGGACAAGCCGGGAACTCTGGTCGTCTCCGAGCAGGCGCAGGTTGAAGGCGAAATTCGCGTTCCTCATGTCGTCATCAACGGCATGGTGAACGGCCCGGTCAACTCGACCGAGTATGTTGAACTGCAGGCCAAAGCGAATGTCACAGGGGATGTCTATTACAATACACTCGAAATGCAGCTTGGCGCCGTAGTGCAGGGGCGCCTCGTGCACCAGAACGCGGCGAAAATGGAAAAGGTCGTTCAGCTAAAGCCCGCTTCAGGGATTGAGTGACGACCGATCGAGCCGCTCGCTGAAACAGCAGGAGTACACATGAACGCAGTTACTGAAATGATGCCCGAACCGCTGGTCTTCACCGACAGTGCGGCAAGCAAGGTGAAGCAGCTGATCGAGGAAGAAGGCAACCCCGAGCTCAAACTGCGGGTGTTCGTCACCGGCGGCGGCTGCTCGGGCTTTCAATACGGATTCACCTTCGATGAAGCCACGAACGAAGACGATACGGCGATGCAGAAGGCGGGTGTCACCCTGCTGATTGATCCGATGAGCCTCCAGTACCTGGCGGGCGCCGAGATCGACTATCAG
>JBKJPI010000328.1:0-27811 GCA_046595235.1 Burkholderiales bacterium
AAAATGGTGGGTATTCCGTTTCGCTTCAGCGATACGCCGCCTTCGGTGCGCCGTGCGCCGCCGACCCTCGGGCAACACACCGAGCAGGTGCTGCGCGATGCCCTCAACTTGTCCGATGCGCGAATCGACGAGCTTCGCGCGGCAAAGGTGATTTGAGTGGGCGTTTCGGAATCCACGATTGAGGATTCACGGTTTCGGAGCGCGGCATGATCACCGGTCTGTCGCACGTCTCTATCGTCGTTCCGGACCTTGCAGCTGCCGCCGTGCGCCTGAAGAAGGTCTATGGGCTCACGCTCGGTGAGACACAGGTGAACGAAGCGCAAGGTGTGCGCCTCGCTTACGTCGAGCTTCCGAACGCGCGTATCGAGCTCATGGAACCTTCGCGGGATGATTCGCCAATTGCGAAGTTCCTCGCGCGGAATCCTGGCGGCGGCATTCACCATTTCTGCCTCGGCGTGGACAGCGTGGATGCAACTGCAGCGTCCTTGAGCGCGCAGGGCGCGCGCATCCTCGGTGACGGAAAGGCGCAGCACAACGTGCATGGTGAACGCATCGCGTTCGTGCACCCGAAAGACTTTCTGGGTGCACTGGTCGAGCTCGAAGAGGAACACAAGAAGACCACTCCATCTGATCCTTCTGCGTGATAGGGAGGGCCGTATGGCCTCTTTCAGCGCGAAGGTTCGGATCGGCGGTTCAAAGGACGCAGAATGACTCAGGCAGTTCGAATCAAAGCGGCAAGTCTCGAAGCCTTCATCGCAAGCGCCTTCGAGTCCGTAGACATTCCCTCCGCCGACGCGAAGATCATCGCCGAGCTGATGACGCGGGCGGATGTAAACGGCTCCGAAGGTCACGGCGTATTTCGTCTGCCGCAGTACATCCGGCGGATCAAAGGCGGCGCTGTCAATTTGCGCCCGAACATACGCATCGAAAGCGAAGCGCCGGCAATGGCGCTGGTGCACGGCGACAACGGCATGGGCCACCTTGTGATGCGCTATGCCACCCGCCTTGCGATCGAGAAGGCGCGCACGACCGGTGTCGCATGGGTAGGCGCTCGCTGGAGTAACCACGCGGGGCCGGCGTCACTCTATGCGAGCATGCCGCTCGAGCACGACATGATCGGCCTCTACATGGCGGTGGGGAGCGCGAATCACCTGCCGGCGTGGGGCGGCCTCGACATGCTGCTTTCCACCAATCCGCTCGCCGTCGCCGTGCCCGCCGGTGAAGAGCCGCCGATCGTCCTCGACATGGCTACGACGGTGGCGGCCTACGGCAAGGTGAAGACCAAAGCGCAGCGCGGTGAAATGATGCCGGTCGGATGGATGATGGATCGGCTGGGCCAGCCGCTAACCGATCCGAAGCGTGCGAACGAAGGTTTCCTGCTGCCGATCGGAGACTACAAGGGGTACGGCCTCGCCCTCATCATCGGACTTCTCTCGGGGACGCTCAATCGCGCAGCGATGGGCCGTGAGGTCGTCGACTTCAACGCGGACGACTCGACGCCGACCAACACAGGGCACGCCATCGTCGCAATTTCAGTAAAGGCCTTCGTCGATGTACCCGAGTTCAAGCGCAGCGTCGACACCCTCGTGCGCGATTTGCGTGCGTCTAAAAAGCTCCCCGGTGTCGATCGAATCTGGTTGCCGGGTGAGCAAAGCCACCAGAAGCGGATGGATCATCTTGCCAACGGCGTTGCAGTCCCGGCGGCTCTCATCGCAAGTCTCGATCAGCTTGCGGGCGAGTTACACATCGCTCCCCTGCCGCGACCGTAGGGCGCACCAGACCAGGAAAGGGAGGCGCGGAGGGAAACCTTGGTTTCCCTCCGTTCGTTTTACTGGGCGCGGTGCGCCGGACCGCGGCCGAGCGTAGCGAGCGCCGCAGCCTACGCCGGCGCTTCGTCGACGACAGCGTTGCGCAGGACGCCGATCCCTTCGATCTCTGACTCGATCACATCTCCCGCCTGCAGCAGCCAGTCGGGGTTGGCGAGACCGCCGCCGCCGGGCGAACCTGTTGCAATGATGTCGCCGGGCATCAGGGTGAGCTGTGACATGTAAGCGATCAGCTTCGGGATCGAATGCAGCATGTCGCTCGTGTTTCCGTCCTGGCGTACTTCGCCGTTCACTCGCGTCACGATCCGAAGATGCATCGGATCCGGGATCGCTTCACGCGTCACCATCCACGGGCCCATCGGCGCGAACGTGTCGAACGTTTTCGCGAGGAACAGATGGCCGCCTTCGCGCTCGCGCCGGCCGACGTCGCGCGCGGTGACGTCGTTCACGATCGTGTAGCCCGCGACGACGCCGTAAGCGTCGTGTTCTGAGACGTGCTTGCACTTCTTTCCGATGACGACGGCGAGCTCGGTTTCGTAATCAAGCTCCGCGCATGCCCGCGGTTTGATGATGTCGCGGCCCGGTCCGGTAATGGAGGAAAGCGGCTTCATGAACGCAGCCGGAACGCTGCCGCGCTCTTTTCCGGGATTGCTCGTGTAGCCGGGATAGTTGCGGCCGATGGCGATCAGCTTGAGCGGCCTCACCGGCGCATACAGCCGGCAGTCCGAAAGCGGCAGGAAAAGCTGCTCGCCGACAAGTCCGGTGGCGCCGGGGGACGTTTCGGCGAGACTGGCGAGATAGGTGTACGCGTCCCCCAGTGCCAGCCAGGCGGGCTCGCCGATGTGGAGAAACTGGGCGATGTAAGACGGGATATACAACTGCGCGAGCTCGCGTCCTTTGCGGTGACCGAGCTCGTCGACGAGATAGAGCGCATATCCGGCGCGCAGATCCGCGACGAGGTCGGGGCCGATGAGCACGCCCAGCCGCGACAGCGCGGAGGACTCGTGCCTGCGGCTATATCGCATGATTTTCATATTCGGCGGATGGTAACAGAGCCCGGCGCTGTCCTCGCGGAGGCCCCTACGCGCGTTTAACGGCAGGGACGCGTCTGCGTGGATTACCTTATAGTGGGTCCCCCGGCATGCGCGTTGCTCCATGCCGCAGTGCGGGGAACCCTTTGAGGGAAAGCTCGCCTAAGTTGCATCGCCGGGCACCCGTTTGGGTGCTCGAACATCAGGAGAATCACTTGAAAAGCTGGGTCAACATTTTTCTTGCAGCACTGCTGAGCGTGTCGTTTGGCGCGGGTGCTGCGGAGCTGGGTCCTGACGCTCTAGTCAAGGCGACCGCCGACGAAGTGCTGTCGGTTATCCGCACGACCAAGGATAAGGCCGCGCTGCGGAAGGCAGCCGAGCAGAAGGTGCTGCCGCACTTCGATTTCCGCGCGATGACGCAGCTTGCAGTTGGACAGCACTGGCGCCAGGCCAGCCCCGAGCAGCAGCGGGCGCTGGAGGACGCGTTCCGGACGCTCCTTGTCAACACGTACACCGCCTCCATGAACGTTGCCGCAGCCGGCAAAGAACAGGTCGAAGTAAAACCGCTGGAGCTCAAGCCCGGCGACAACGACGTTCTCGTCCGCACGGTGGTGCGCACCGGCAACCGGGCGCCGATTCCGGTCGATTACCGCATGTCGAAGGGGCCCGGCGGCTGGAAGGTCTACGACGTGGTCGTAGAAAACCTCAGCCTGGTAACCAATTACCGCAGCTCCTTCGCGTCCGAGATCGGGCGCTCGGGCATCGACGGCCTCGTTAAAGCGCTGCAGGCTAAAAACACCGAGATCGCCAAGAGCTGAGGGTTTGCGGCTCTTCGTGCGCCTCACACCGCGCCGCTGTCGTGATTGAGCGCGGGCGAGCCCTATCCGGGGCGGCGCCCGCTGCAGCACGTTAGCGTTTAGGCTGACTCGCGCTACGCCGATGGGAACTCGCATGCGGTTCTATCCGCGTTCTTTCTCCACGCTTCTCCTGGTCGGCTTCACGCTGGTCGCGTTGCCGCTCATGTTTGCGCTGGTCAACAACGCAATCTCGATCGACCAGCTCGGGAACCAGAGCCAGAAGGCGGTCTACCAGGCAGTCCAGGCGACGCAGAGCAGCCGCAAGCTTGCCGAATTGATCCCCGCCATGGAGCGGGCCGGACACCAGATGATCATCCTGGGTGACCGGGGGCTGCTGGATACCTACCGCCTTCTCCGGAAACAGCTGCTCGCCACGGCGTCCGAGCTATCCACACTGCCGTTCGACAGCGCCCAGCGCGACTCACTGCGTGAAATACTGCGCGGGGAAGCCGCGATCCACGACGTGCTCTCCAGTGAAACGGCGCCGCCCGAAGAGCTCCAGAAGGGTGTCCAGGCTTTCGTCGGACTGGCGGAGCGCGCACAGGCGATCGACCAGCGCAGCACCGAGCTCATCGACCATGAAGTCGAGAACATGCGCGAGACAGCGCGGCAGGCGCGCAAGATCACATTGTGGCAGCTCCTCGCCCTGTTTCCCGTCGTGATCTTCCTCGTCGTCGGCTTCACTATCCTCATCGCCCGCCCAATTCAGCAGATCGATGCCGCGATACGGCGGCTGGGCGAGGCCGACTTCAGCGTTCCGGTTCATGTTGGCGGCCCGGAGGATATCCAGCAGCTCGGCGAGCGGCTGGACTGGATGCGGCAACGCCTGCTGGACCTGGAGCAGCAAAAAAACCGCTTTTTGAGACATATGTCACATGAGCTCAAAACGCCACTGACGGCGCTGCGCGAAGGCGCCGAGCTTCTGTCTGAAGAAGTTGTCGGCAAGCTCACTCCCGAGCAGCGCGAGATCGCCGAAATCCTGCGGCATAACAGTATAGAATTACAGAAGCTCATCGAAGATCTTCTGTCCTACGGCGCAAGCCAGGCGCACAAACCCGCGGTGGCAGTCGCTCGAATCGGGTTGAAGCGTGTGACCGATCGTGTAGTGGCCGATCAGAAGCTCGCTTTGCGCGCCAAGCATCTCAACCTCGACCTGAACGTGCCCGATCTCGCGCTGAACGCCGATTCCGAGAAGCTCCGAGTGATGCTCGACAATCTGCTCTCAAACGCGATCAAGTTTTCCCCCACCGGCGGGACGATTTCGGTTGCGGCACGCGTCGCGGACGACAGGGTAGAGATCGACGTGGTGGATCAGGGCCCCGGCATCGCTCCCGAGGAGCGGAGCCTCGTTTTCGAGCCTTTCTATCGCGGCCGTGACGCAGCCGATGCGCTGGTGAAAGGAACTGGGATCGGACTTTCGGTCGTGCGCGAATACGCTCAAATGCACGGCGGCAGTGCCGAAGTTGTCGAAGGCGTGCACGGGGGGCACATTCGTGTTCGCCTTCCGCTCGCTCCGCCGCCGCGCAACGCTGGAGGCGCGGCCGCTGCTGTCGAGGCGGCGCGGTGAAGGCCGCACGCTGGACGCTCGGTTTTGTCGTGGTGTTCGCCACTGGCTGTGCGACCGTGGACGAGCCCAGGCACGTCGTCGAGACCCCGCCGGCGCCGCCGCCGCCACGCGTTCTGCCGCAGGCTGTCCAGGTTTTGAAGCCCGCGCCTCCGCCGCAAGTGGCCCTGGTTGCACCTCCGCAGATGGCCGTAGAGCCCCCGCGTCCGAGCGAGGTCGAGTCGCTGGTCGCCGATTTTGCGAAACTGCGAAAGCTGCAGCCCGCCGAGCTTGTCCGCGAGCAGGAGTCTGCGAGGCAGGCATTCGGTCAGTCCCGCAGCGACAGCGCCCGCGTGCGCCTCGCAATGACCCTCGTGATGCCCGGCGCTCCTGGCAGCGATGATGGGCGGGCGCTCGATGTTCTCGAGCCGCTCGTGAAAACGCCCGGCGCTTCGCTGCACGCGCTCGCGCTCATGCTCACGTCGCACATCCAGGAGCAGCGCCGCCTCGCGTTACAGCTCGCAGGCCTGCAGCAGAACGTTCAGGGGCTGCAGCAGAACGTCCAGGGTCTTCAACAAAAGCTCGACGCCATCAAGACGCTCGAGCGCAGCCTGAGTGGGCGCGGAGAAACGATTCCGGCGCGCCGCCGATGAAAATAAAAAGATGAATACGACTCCCCCGCGTCCGAGTGTTCTCGTTGTCGACGACGATCCCGACCTTCTGCGGCTCATGCAGATCCGCCTGGCGGCAGCCGGTTACGCGGTGACCGTCGCCGAGAGCGCCGAGCGGGCGCTGGCGCAGCTCGCCGTGGCCCGGCCGCGCGTCGTCGTGACGGACCTCCGGATGAGCGGCATGGACGGGATGGCGCTGTTCGAATCGATCCAGGACCAAAACCCCGCGCTTCCGGTCATCATCCTGACGGCGCACGGGACAATCCCGGACGCTGTGAGCGCGGTGAAAAGCGGCGTCTTCGGCTATCTCACGAAGCCTTTCGAAGCGCGCACCCTGCTCACTGAAATCGAGCGTGCGCTCACCTTGGGCGGCGGCACCAGCACGCAGGCGGCGGACGGCATCGATGACGGGTGGCGAAAGGGCATCATCACGCGTAATCCCGCGATGGAGGACGTGCTTGCGAAGGCCCGGCTCGTCGCGGACAGCGACGCCAGCGTCTTCATCTACGGCGAGTCGGGGAGCGGTAAAGAGCTGATCGCGCGCGCGATCCACGACGCCAGTCGACGCCGCGAGCAGCCGTTCGTCGCCATCAATTGCGGCGCCATTCCAGAGCAGCTTCTCGAGTCCGAGCTTTTCGGCCACGTGAAAGGCTCCTTCACCGGCGCAGTCCGCGATCACAAGGGTCTTTTCCAGACCGCTAACAAGGGCACCCTGTTCCTTGACGAGATCGGAGACATGCCCGTTTCGCTGCAGGTGAAGCTCCTGCGCGTGCTACAGGAGCGGCAGGTGAGGCCCGTCGGCTCCACCCAGAGCCATGACGTCGACGTCCGGCTGATTTCTGCGACCCATCGGAACATCGAGGCCGAAATGGCCGCTGGAAACTTCCGCGACGACCTGTATTACCGCCTGAATGTCGTAGCGCTCCATCTGCCGCCGTTATCGGACCGCCGCGAAGACATTCCCCTGCTCGCGAACCACTTTCTCACGCTGCTCGCACAGAAGTATCGGCGCACGATTTCGGGCTTCGCGCCCGAGGCCATCGAAATCCTGGTTTCGGCGCCGTGGCCGGGTAACGTCAGGCAGCTTTACAACGTGGTCGAGCAGGCGGTGGCGCTCGCGACGACGCCGCTCATACCTTCGACACTCGTGCAGCAGGCCATCCAGCACCAGCAGACCGAGTTCGCATCCTTCGAAGACGCGCGCCGGAAGTTCGAGCGCGAATACCTCGCGCAGATCCTTCGCATCACCGACGGTAATGTAACGCAGGCGGCGCGCCTTGCGAAACGCAACCGCACGGAATTCTACAAACTCCTTCAGCGGCATCAGCTCGATCCGAAGCTGTTCAAGAACGCCAAAGCGTAGGTTCCTTATGCCGGCAAAGGTGAAGCCGACCTGCCGCGCCCTGCCATCGACTGTCCCTCAGGCCTGCTCACGTGTCGGGTTCGCGCGACATGCCGTTTCTCAGAGTGACGGTGCTACGTTTTTGCAGTCCTGCAGAATTTGCCGTTGCCTCATGGCGACATAAAGTCTCCCATCGGAGTGCCGTTAAGGGGTGTGCAGCACTGGCATAGATGTTGCTCCTGACAAGCGTAAGAAAGCTATCGAGTGATCATGAAAGCGACTCGCAACTTCCGTCTTAGCCGCACTCAAAGCGTGTTTGTGCCCGCCTCACTGGGCACATCGCGCGGTGTGATCGCCGGCGAAGCGTGCACCGAACTCGGGTGCGACGGGTCAGCAGCGGGTGAGCAGTCATGGTTTGCGCGATGGCTCGGTCTGGGTCGCAAATCGACCCGCACGCTTGAAAGGAATCGGAAATGGAACTCAGCCGCGAGCGCCCCCTAGACGGTCAAGGATTGCTCTACCCCATGATGGTGATCGCAGCGATCGCGGTCATCGTTTTCAGTATCGTCGGTATCGCGAGCATGAGTGGCTGGATGCCCAGCGGCCTTATCAGCCGCGCGGCCGCGGCGACGGTGAACCACAACGGTGTCGATACTGCGCGAAGCAGCGTCACATTCCAATGCGCGGAGTGTGGCGTCATCGAATCGATGCGCGAGCTTGAGCAGAGCTGGAGCACGGGCAACAACCAGCGCGACAAGGTCGCCGTCCTCGCCAACTAGAATTCGCTTCCTCCGTAAGTGAAAAGAGCGGCCTTGAGGCCGCTCTTTTTTTGTATGGGACTCTGATCGGGGATGGAGCGACTAGCCGGCTTTCACCCGCGAGATGCGTATTACTTCGGGGATGCTGCGCAGCGCGCGCATGATTTTCGCGAGGTGCAGCCGGTTCGAGACCTGCAGCGTGAAGTGCATCGTGGTGTAGGTTCCGCCATCGTCGGGATCGACAGCGACGTTCTGGATGTTGGAGCCTGCGCTGGAAATCTCTGCAGCGACCTTGGCCAATACTCCGCGCTGGTTGGCTACCATCAGCTTGATGCTGACTTCGAAGGCCTTGCGCATCTCGTGGTCCCACTGCACGTCGAGGAGACGTTCGGGGTCCTGGCGCGTCTTCCCGATCACCGGGCAATCGTGCGTGTGAATGATCATCCCCTGGCCTTTACTGATCATGCCGATAATCGGATCGCCGGGGATCGGCTTGCAGCATTTTGCGAATTGCACCGCCATCCCTTCCGAGCCGCGAATGACCACGGTTCCGGCACCGGTGCTTTCCTGCGGATGGGGCGAGCCGAGCGACAATAGCTGGCGCGCAACGACGGCGGAAAGGCGCTTGCCGAGTCCGATGTCGGACATGAGATGCTGGCGCGATTTCGCACTCGATTCATTCAGTAGTTTGGCCCAGTGCTGCTCCTTCACATCCGCCACCGTTGACTTGAAGCCCGCCAGCGCCTGGTTGAGCAGGCGTTCGCCGAGCTGCACCGACTCCTGAAAGTGCATGGTTTTGACGAAGTGCCGTATGTGCGAGCGTGCCTTGGCCGTAACGACGAAGTTAAGCCAAAGCGGGTTCGGCTTCGCGTGTGCGGCGGTGATGATTTCCACGCGGTCGCCGTTCTTGAGCTCCGTGCGAAGCGGCATGAGCTCCTGATTGATTTTCACGGCCACGCAGCGGTTGCCAACGTCGGTGTGCACGGCGTAGGCGAAGTCGACGGCCGTGGCACCCCGCGGCAGCGCCATGATCTGGCCCTTGTGCGTGAAGATGTAGACCTCGTCAGGGAAGAGGTCGACCTTCAGGTGCTCGAGAAACTCGACCGAATCACCGGCTTCGGACTGCATCTCGATCAGGCTCTGCAGCCACTGGTGTGTTTTCTGCTGAAGTTCCGAGAGGGAGGAGTCGGAGCTGCGGTAGAGCCAGTGTGAAGCGACTCCGGCGATCGCGATCTTGTGCATCTCACGCGTGCGAATCTGGTTTTCGATTGGACTGCCGAAAGGTCCGAAGAGCGTCGTGTGCAGCGACTGGTAGCCGTTCGCCTTCGCGATCGCGATGTAGTCCTTGAATTTGCCGGGTATCGGTTTGTATAACCCGTGCAGAGCGCCGAGTGCGAGATAGCACGACGGCACGTCGTTGACGATCACGCGGAACGCAAAGACGTCGAGCACCTGCGCGAAGGAGACGTGCTTTTCGCGCATCTTGCGATAAATCGAATACAGGTGTTTCTCGCGGCCATGAACCTGCGCCTCGACGTGGCTTTCCTGGAGCTTCCGCTTGAGCGTCTCCATGACCTTGGTGACTACTTCCCGGCGGTTTCCGCCGGCGGCCTTTACGGCCTTGGCGAGAACGCGGTAACGGTCGGGATACAGGTGCTTGAAGGAGAGGTCCTCGAGCTCCTGATAGATGCTGTTCAAGCCGAGCCTGTTTGCGATCGGCGCGTAGATTTCAAGCGTCTCGCGCGCAATGCGGCGCCGCCTGACCACATCGACCGCGTCGAGGGTGCGCATGTTGTGCAGGCGGTCGGCGAGCTTGATGAGGATGACACGCACGTCGCGCGCCATTGCCAGCAGCATCTTGCGGAAGTTTTCGGCCTGGGCTTTTTCCTGCGTCTCGAACTCGATGCGATCGAGCTTGGAAACGCCGTCGACGAGCTCCGCGACGCGTGTTCCAAAATTGCGCGAGATATCGCTATTGGTGACCGCTGTGTCTTCGGTCACGTCATGGAGCAGCGCCGCAGTGAGCGCCTGCGGGTCCATGTGCCATTGCGCGAGGATGTCGGCGACGGCGAGCGGGTGTGAGATGTACGGCTCGCCCGACTTGCGGTATTGACCTTCGTGCGCCGCTTTACTGAAGTGATAAGCCGACTGGAGCTGAGTGATGTCCTCCGGCTTCAGATACCCGGCCCATTGCTCGAACAGCGCAGCGGCTTCGGGCATGGGACGGCTAGCTGGTCGTGGGCGCCTTGTTCAGAATCTCGGCGCCGTATTTGCCGGCGGCCAGCTCACGCAAGGCAATCACCGTCGACTTGTCGCGGTTCGCTTCCATCATCGGCTGCGAGCCGTTTGCGATCTGACGCGCGCGATAGGTCGCGGCAAGAGACATTTCGAAGCGGTTCGGAATTTGTTTCAGACAATCGTCCACGGTAATGCGTGCCATTAGTGGTCCTTTAGCTTTTCGATGAAATCGGTGTGGCGGGACAGCTGGCGGGGGAGCCGGAGGCGTTCGGCGCGGATGATGCTGATGAGATCCTGAGCCGCCCGGTTGAACTCGTCGTTGATAATAACATAGTCGAATTCCCCGACATGCGAAATCTCCCCCCGCGCCGCCGAGACCCGTTTGGCGATGATTTCAGCGCTGTCCTGCCCGCGGCCACGAAGGCGCCTTTCCAGGGCCTCGATCGACGGCGGCAGGATGAAGATCGCAACGGCATCAGGCTGGAACTTCCGTATCTGATGCGCGCCCTGCCAGTCGATTTCGAGCAGAACGTCGCGGCCCGCGGCGCATTCGCTTTCGACAGCCTTCCGCGATGTCCCGTACAGATTGCCGTGAACGTGCGCGCTCTCGAGAAATTCGCCGGCATCGCGCATTTGCTGGAACGCGTCCTCCGAGATGAAGTGATAATCTCGGCCGGCTTCTTCGCCCGGGCGCGGCTTTCGCGTGGTGTAGGACACCGACTTGCGAACCTGCGGGTCGCTCGCGATGAGCCCGCTGACCAGAGTTGTCTTGCCAGCGCCCGAAGGTGCGCTGACGATGAAAAGGCACCCGCTCATTCGATGTTCTGGATCTGTTCCCGCATTTGTTCGATCAGCACCTTCAGCTCCATCGCGACCTGGGTCACCGCCACGTCGGCGGCTTTCGAGCCGAGCGTATTCGCCTCGCGGTTGAGCTCCTGCATTAGAAAGTCGAGCCGTTTGCCCGCCGCACCGCCTTTTTCAAGGATGCGCCTAAGCTCGCTCATGTGTGTCGTGAGACGCGTGAGCTCTTCGTCCACATCGATCTTGTTCGCGAAAAGCGCGACTTCCTGGCGAATCCGGTCTTCGTCGGCGTTCGCGAGCGCTTCCTTGAGACGCGTCGCGAGCTTCTCCTGAAAAGCGGCGATCACCTGCGGCATGCGCGGCGCAACTTCGGCTACGAGGGTCTCGATTGCAGCGGCGCGCTCGAGCAACATGGTCTTGAGCTTCTCGCCTTCACGCGCGCGCGTCACGCTGAATTCTTCGAGAACGGAAGCCAGCAGCTCCCGGCAGACCACTCGCATGCTTTCGACGTCCAGCGTGTCTGTTCCGAGCATGCCGGGCCAGCGCAGCGCGTCCGAAGCGGTGAGCCCCTGCGCGTCCGGAAGCGCCGTCCGCACGCGCTTTTCCAGCGCGACGAGCTGGCGCAGAAGCTCTTCGTCGAGGTCGACTCCCTTACGCCCGGGTGTCGGCGTGTACGAGATGCGGCATTCGATTTTGCCGCGATTCAATTTGGCCGTGAGCGCCTCGCGCAGCGCGGGCTCGATGACCCGAAGCTCATCCGGCATGCGAAACTGAATGTCGAGATAGCGGTGATTCACCGACCGCAGCTCGAGGTTCAACACCGCGTTTTCAAGCTCACGCGCGGCCACCGCGTAGCCGGTCATACTGTAGATCATGCGATTCAGCCGGGACGAATTTTGAGTGGGCGCTGCGGCGTCAACAGTCGATTTACGGGAGGGGCGCCGAGCATTTACCATGCGCTTATCGAGCGGTGGCACCTCAAAGATAGCACAACCCAAGGAGTTCCATGCGACCCAGCAAGCGCAGCCCTGACGAGTTGCGGCCCATTCGTATTACGCGTAATTACACGCGTCATGCAGAGGGCTCGGTGCTCGTCGAATTCGGCGACACGAAAGTGCTTTGCACAGCGAGCGTTCTCGAAAGACAGCCCCCCCACCTGAAGGGGACGCCCAAAGGGTGGGTCACCGCGGAGTACGGCATGCTGCCGCGCTCGACGAACACGCGGATGGACCGCGAGGCCGCCCGCGGTAAACAGTCAGGGCGCACGCAGGAAATTCAGCGGCTCATCGGCCGCTCGCTGCGCTCGGTGATGGATCTCTCGCAGCTCGGCGAGCGCACCATTCACCTCGATTGCGACGTCATTCAGGCCGATGGCGGCACACGCACGGCCAGTATCACCGGCGCCTTCGTGGCATTGCACGATGCTGTGGCGTTCGTGATGAAGAAAAAAGCGCTTGCGCGCTCGCCGGTTCGTGAGCACGTGGCCGCCGTTTCAGTCGGCGTGTTCGAAGGCGTGCCCGTGCTCGATCTCGATTACCTCGAAGATTCGGCGTGCGACACCGACATGAACGTGGTGATGACGGGCAGCGGCGGAATGGTCGAGCTGCAGGGTACGGCTGAAGGAGCGCCCTTCAGTCGCAGTGAAATGAACGCAATGATGGACCTCGCGGACAAAGGCATCCGCGAGCTCGTCGCTGCGCAGAAAGCGGCGCTCGCGACGTAACGTTTGCGTCTTCCGCGGTTGAGTCTTTTCGATGAAGAAATTAGTGCTTGCGAGCAGCAATCCGGGAAAGATTCGGGAGTTTGGGCAGATGCTGAACGCTTTCAGCATCGAGATCGTGCCGCAGTCGGCTCTCGGTATAGCGGACGCCGATGAGCCTCATCTAACGTTCGTGGAGAACGCCCTTGCGAAAGCGCGTCACGCAAGCCGCCTGTCGGGCCTGCCTGCGTTTGCCGATGATTCCGGCATCTGCGTCGCTGCGCTGGGCGGCGAGCCTGGGGTGCATTCCGCCAGATATGCCGCAGGCGCGAACGGCGAGTCCACGGGTAGTAGCGCGCGCGAAGGCCAGGATGAACGCAACAACCGCAAGCTCCTGTTGGAGCTCGAGCACCACAATGACCGGCGTGCCCATTACTACTGCGTGATCGTATTGGTGCGTCACGCTGATGATCCGGAGCCGCTCATCGCTGAAGGCCGGTGGCACGGCGAGGTCATCGCGCAATCGCGCGGCTCGAACGGTTTTGGATACGACCCGCACTTCCTCATTCCGGCGCTGGGCCGCACTGCTGCGGAGCTCAGTCCTAAAGAGAAGAACGGCGTCAGTCACCGCGGCCAGGCACTGCGTGCGCTGGTCGCGCATCTGCGGACGCTCGAGCGTTGAGCGTCGATACTGTTCGCACAAAATCGCTCGGAGCGGCGCTATTGGCGCCCGGCCCGAGATTCGCAGCGTTACCGCCGCTGTCTTTGTACATCCATGTGCCCTGGTGCGTTCGCAAATGTCCCTACTGCGATTTCAATTCACATGAAGCGCGCGGCGAGGTTCCGGAAGACGCGTATGTGCAGGCGCTGATCGCGGACCTCGATCACGCGCTGCCGCTCATCTGGGGCCGCCGCGTCTATACGGTCTTCTTCGGCGGAGGCACGCCGAGCTTGCTCAGCGCTGCCGCGATCGAATCGGTGCTATCAGCCGTTCGCGCCCGCGTGCCGCTTGCGGTCGACGCTGAAATCACGCTCGAAGCCAACCCCGGAACGTTCGAAACAGAGAAATTTGCGGGCTACCGTGCGGCCGGCGTCAATCGTCTGTCGATCGGCATCCAGAGCTTCGACGCGCGGTATCTCAAAAAACTCGGGCGCATACATGACGACGTGCAAGCGCACCGCGCAATCGAAATCGCGCGTGAACACTTCGATAATTTCAACCTGGATCTCATGTACGCGCTGCCGGGCCAGACGCTGCCCGACGTGGAGCAAGACATCGAGCGCGCCCTCGAATATCGGCCTCCGCACCTTTCGGTGTATCACCTCACGATCGAACCCAATACCTACTTTCACAGCCACCCGCCGGCTGTACCGGACGACGATATTGCGGCCGGCATGCAGGACAGGGTCGAACGCCTGTTGGAAGCGGCCGGCTACGCGCACTACGAGACGTCCGCCTATGCGCAGCCAGGCCGGCGCTCGCGGCACAACCTCAACTACTGGACCTTCGGTGACTACCTTGGCATCGGCGCCGGAGCTCACAGCAAGTTGTCTTTTCCAGACCGGGTGGTGCGCCAGGCGCGCTATCGGCAGCCGAAGGAATTCATGACGCGCGCGTCGGGTGGGGGCGCGGCTCAGACCGACGCTGTGGTGCCGGCGCGCGAGCTGCCGTTCGAATTCATGATGAACGCGCTGCGGCTCACCGACGGCTTCGCTGTGTCGTCCTTCCAGGAGCGAGCCGGGGTGCCGCTGACTGATGCGTTACGCGGGTTGGACGAAGCCGAGCGTAGAGGCCTCATCGTACGCGATCACGAACGCGTCACTCCGACCGAGCTCGGCCGGCGTTTCCTGAACGACCTGCTCGGGATTTTCCTGCCGCCCGCACGCTGACCGCCTCCGGGTCTCGACGAATTGCTTTTCCGGGCTTGCCCCTTACAATGACGCGAGCGTCCGAGGCGCGAAGACCGGCGGCGTCATCAATCATTGGAGGAGGTTACAGTGAAGCATGCAAGAACGCGGCTTGCCTGTGCGGTGGCCGCAGCGGCAATGGTTTGCGGTGTCGCGCAGGCCCAGACTTATCCCACGAAGCTCGTCCGGTTCGTCGTCACCTATCCGGCCGGCGGAAGCTCCGATGCAATGGCACGCATCATCGGCGCGCCCCTCGGTGAGATGTGGGGCCAACAGGTGATCGTCGATTCGCGTCCGGGCGCCGCCGGAGCGATCGGAATGGACTTCGCCGCGAAGCAGGCGCCGGATGGCTACACGTTCCTGCTCGGCAACTTTGGTCCTGTGGTGGCAAATCCGCTGCTGACGAAAGTGAATTACAACCCTGCGAAAGATTTCGTCCCGGTCTCCCAGATCACGAGCGCGGCAAACATCCTTGTGGTCCCGATCGCCATGCCCGTGAAGAGCGTGAAGCAGCTGGTGGCGTTGTGCAAGGCGCGTCCGGGTGAGTTGGTGTTCGCAACCAGCGGCCCCGGCAGCATGTCGCACCTCGCGGGCGAAATGTTCAAACGCATCACCAATACAAAGATCGACGCCGTCGCATACAAGGGTGGTGTTCAGTCGATTGCCGACCTCATGGGCGGGCACGTCCCGATGATGTTCTCGGATGCGCAGCCGGTGATGGCGAACATCAGGGGCGGGAAGCTGCGCGCGCTCGCGGTGACGAGTGAAAAGCGCACGCCGTTCACTCCGCAGTTGCCGACGCTCGCCGAAGAAGGTGTGACAGGATTTGCGGCCGCAAACTGGTGGGGCATTCTTTTCCCGACAGGTGTGCCGAAGCCGATCATCGACAAGGTCGCCGGCGACCTTCAGAAGGTTCTGGCGCGGCAGGACGTAAAAGACAAGATGGGCGAGTTCGGTATCGAGACCGTGTGGACCAGCCCCGAGCAGTTCGGCAGGTTCATGGAAAATGAGCGCGCGCGCTGGGGCAAGCTCATCAAGGAAGCTAACATCAAGATCGAGTGATCGATCGCGTGTGCCCGTCCCTCACAGGGCACCGGCTACCACTGCAACAGCCTGGGACCGCCGTCAGCCCAGGATCAGAGGAACCCTTGGTCTATCCGCCGATAGAGTGGCTCGCCGACCCGGGGTTAGCGGGCGCCGGCACCACCGCGCACCGTCCCTTCGGGGTTGGTGTCTGCTCCGCCGCTCGCGCCCGCGCGCCCGGTCGTGCCCCTGCCACCGTCCTGGCCTTCAGCCGGTGCCCGCACGGCGTTTCGTCCGCTGGGTTCGCTGCCGTCCGGATTGAGCCCATCCGCGCGGCCGGTTTTGGCCTCGCGCGCTTTGGCCTGAACATCAGCCTCGTTGGCGCCGGTTCCCCCGGCTCCCGTCACGCCTTTACCGATGGGCGTATCAGAGAAGGCAGGCCCGGACATGAAAAGCGTCAACGCAGCCGCAATAATCACTTTTTTGCTCATCGATGCACCTCCAGAATAGCGCTAGAAAAAGAATGAGACCCGGCCTCCAACTCGCCGCCCAGGACGACGCAAGCGCCATGCCGCTGCCGTGCTCATCGGTCAATTCGGTCGACTGCGCGCTCGACTGCCGGATAGGCCGGGAGGGATTCATCATGAGGTGGCAACGATTGGGGCTGAAACCAGCAGTCTGGACATTCGCGGCGACGCTTTTCGTCAGCGGCAGCGTGTCGGCGGCGGAGCTCTACGGGCGGGCGCCCGTCGACGTCAAAGTAATCAGGGTTGTGCCGGGTACGGACGTGCCCAGGGAGCACATCCCCTCGAACGTGCAGGCGATCGAGAGCGGTGCCATCCGGGACGCGCAGAGCATGAATCTGCCCGATCTCCTGATGAATCAGCTGCAAAGTGTCAATGTCAACGAGGTGCAGGGCAATCCCTACCAGCTCGATGTCAGCTACCGCGGATTCACCGCGAGCCCCCTCCTGGGCGTCGCGCAGGGGTTGTCAGTCTATGTCGACGGCGTGCGTGTGAACGAGCCTTTCGGCGATGTCGTGAACTGGGACCTGATTCCCTTGTTGGCCATCGACTCGCTAACCCTCATGCCGGGTTCGAATCCCTTGTATGGGCTCAACACTTTGGGCGGCGCCCTCGTACTTCACACCAAGCGTGGCGACACGCATCCCGGGAGCGAAATCGCGCTGTCGGCAGGCTCGTTTGGACGGCGCAGAATCGAGCTCGCACAGGGAAACCGTTTCGGCGATACGCATACGTTTCTTGCGCTCTCGGGCCTGGACGAAAACGGCTGGCGTGATTATTCGCCATCGCGGGTGCGCAACGCATTCGGCAAGCTTGGCGGTCGCCTCGCGAGCCTCGACTGGGACATGGCACTCACCCACGCGAGAAACAGGCTCGTCGGCAACGGACTACTGCCGGAGTCGATGCTCAATGTGCGGCGGGAACAGATTTATACCCGGCCGGACACAACGAACAATCTGATGACGATGGCGGTGCTCAACGCCGCGTATGCGCTGCCGGGAGATCAGCGCCTCACCGGCACGCTATACCAGCGGAGGAGCCGCACGAGCACACTCAACGGTGACGTGAACGACGACTTCCAGGATCCGCCCGACCCGCCCGGTGTCGAGAACCGCACGCGCACGCGTCAGCGCGGACACGGGATGACGCTTCAGTGGAGCCAGTTGAAAGAGAAGAACCAGCTCACGATCGGGGCTGCATTCGACCGCTCGCGCAGCCGCTTCGCGCAGACGGAGAGCGAAGGCGAATTCGACTCGACCCGTGCAGTCGTGCCGACCGAGGCGCCGGAAACCGACGCTCAACTGCGAGGCGCCCCCCGCAGCATGGGCTTGTACTTAACGGCCACGTACGCGTTGCGGCAGGATCTGCAGGTGACGCTCGGCGCACGCTACAACACGGCTCGAGTCCAGACGGTCGACGAGCTCAATCCGATAGGCGGCCCGAACCTGAACGCCGACTACACCTATCACAAGGTCAATCCGCTGATCGGAATGACATGGCAGGCGTCGCCGGCACTTACCGTGTACGGCGGCTTCAGCCAGGGAAACCGCGTGCCGTCGCCGATCGAGCTCGGCTGCGCGGATCCGGCACAGCCCTGCACACTGCCGAACGCACTTCAGTCGGACCCATTTCTCAAGCAGGTGGTGGCCCGCACTGTCGAGCTCGGAGCAAGAGGCGCCGCAGGGGGTGATCGACATTGGAGCGCGGCGCTCTTCCTCACTGAGAATGCGGACGACATCCTCTTTGTCGGCACTTCGGCGAGCGCCAGCCGGGGCTTTTTTCAGAACTTCGGCCGGACGCGACGGCAGGGCGTCGAGCTTGCGTTCGGCGGAGGCGCGCCGGTGCTGGAATGGAATGCGAGCTACAGCTTCCTGAAAGCAACCTTCGAGTCCCCCGCCTGCATCGTGTCGCGAAGCAACAGCACCGCGGGCGCAACGCCCGCATGCGCCGCCGAGCAGATTCAAATTCGACCCGGTAATACGATTCCCGGCCTTCCGCGGCACACCGCGAAGCTGAGCGTAAATTCGCGGCTCGGCCTCGTTAGACTCGGCGCGCACGCCACCGCTTACTCGAGTCGATTTGTCCGCGGCAACGAGAACAACGCGCACCAGCCTGATGGAACGCTGTTCAGCGGTTCCGGCAAGCTCTCAGGCTTCGCGCTGCTCGACCTCACTGCAAGCCATGCGCTGGGAGCGTCGTGGGAGCTCTTCGCGAAGGTCAGCAATGTGTTCGACAAAGCCCATGCAACTGCAGGACAGCTCGGGCGCAGCAGCTTCGACGCACAGGGCCGCTTCATCAACGATGCGGACGACTGGCGCAATGCGCACTTCGTCGGGCCTGGCGCGCCCCGTGCGGGTTGGATCGGGCTTCGGTACCGGATGCGTGCGCAATAGGCAACGCCCTACTTACGCCTGAAGACGATGTCCCACACGCCGTGGCCCAGTCTCAGACCTCGCTGCTCGAACTTCGTGAGCGGCCGGGACTCCGGGCGCTCTGCAAAGCCTTCGGCTGTATTTTCGAGCGCGGGCTCGTGCGTAAGCACTTCGAGTATCTGCTGCGCGTAATCTTCCCAGTCCGTCGCGACGTGCAGGTAACCAGCGTGCTTCAAGCGTGAAGCGAGGAGTGCGATGAAAGGCGGCTGTATGAGCCGTCTTTTGTGGTGACGTTTTTTCGGCCACGGATCGGGGAAAAATATGTGTGCCCCATCAAAGCTTTCGGGCGCCACCATGTGTTCGAGGACGTCGAGTGCGTCATGCTGAACGATGCGCAGGTTCGAAAGCCCGCGCGCCTCGATTTCCTTCAGTAGAGAGCCGACACCCGGCGTATGCACTTCGAGCGCGAGGTAGTCGTTCTCGGGATGTGCGGCGGCAATCTCGGCCGTGGTCTCGCCCATCCCAAAACCGATTTCCAGAATGCGCGGAGCCGTCCGGGCGAACACGCGCTCGAGACCGAGAGCGGCGGGTGAATAGGCGATGCCGTACTGCGGGAGGAGCGTGTCGTGCGCGCGGCGCTGCGCGTTAGAGACGCGTCCCTGACGCAATACGTAGCTGCGAATGTGACGTGAGGGTGGGGTTTCGGCCATGGCGGCCGATTATCCCCGACCCGATGACCTTTGCTGCAGTAACTCAGAAGGAAAGGAGGTTACGGAAGAAAACGTGGGTTTTCCTCTGTATCGTTACCGGGTCGCGGCCTGCCGCGGGCTGCCGAGCAAAGCGAGGTGCCACGATCGCGGGCGGCGAGGCCCGAGCGGAGGCGAGCGACGCCCGTTACGCGAATTGGGCGAGCGGCTCGAAGCGAGGCGCAATCAGTCTCGGCGTGTGCCCCTGCGTAGTCGGGAAACCGGAGTCAACCCACGCCGCGAGGCCGCCTTCCAGGTGTGCGAGACCCTCGACACCCAGGCGGCGCGCCGCCGTTTTCGAGCGGCAGCCGGATGCGCAGCACAGCACCACTTGTTGGTTCGGCGGCAGGGCGTAAGGATCGAGCCGGGAGAGCGGCATCAGGCGAGAACCGGGAATGTGCCCGCGGGCGTGCTCGCCGGCCTCACGAACGTCTATCACGACCGTATTGCCGCTCCCCAGCCACGCGTTGAGCGTTGCAGGATCGATGGACATCAACGATTTCATCGCCATGGGTGGCCCCATTCTGAGTTACGGATGCGTTCTTCTTAAGGAGAACGGCACAATTGCCGGAATCTTTACTGCTCAACGACCCGGCGGCTCAGGCGGTTTACAGCGACGACCCTACTTGGCCGCGATGAGGCCCGTCGTGGGGGAGCTCGGCGCGGCCGAGTAGAGCTTCTTCGGCATGCGGCCTGCGCGGAATGCTTCGCGGCCGCCTTCCACCGCTTTCATCATGGCCGATGCCATCAGCACCGGATCGCGCGCGGCGGCGATCGCCGTATTCATGAGGATGCCATCGCAGCCGAGCTCCATCGCGATCGCTGCGTCCGAAGCCGTGCCAACACCCGCGTCGACGAGCACCGGGACCTTCGCGTTCTCGATGATGATCGAGAGATTCCATGGATTCAGGATGCCCATGCCGGAGCCGATCAATGAAGCCAGCGGCATGATTGCGACGCAGCCGATCGCCTCGAGCTCCTTCGCAATGATCGGGTCATCCGACGTATAGACCATGACCTTGAACCCTTCGCTCACGAGCGTCTTCGCCGCAGCGATTGTCTCGACGACGTTCGGATACAAGGTATGCGGGTCGCCAAGCACTTCCAGCTTTACGAGCTCGTGCCCGTCGAGAAGCTCGCGTGCGAGCCGCAGCGTGCGCACGGCATCCTCGGCGCTGTAGCAACCCGCAGTATTGGGAAGCAGGGTGTACTTGGATGGGGGTATGGCTTCGAGCAGACTGGGCTCATTGGGGTTCTGACCGATATTCGTCCGACGAATTGCTACGGTGATGATCTGCGCCCCGCTTGCTTCCACCGCGGCGCGGGTTTCGGCGAAATCCTTGTATTTACCGGTGCCGACCAGCAGGCGTGACGAATAGGATTTGCCGGCGATGACGAGTGGATCGAGGTTTTCGTGAGGTTTCATTGAAGACGCTTTATCGTTACAGCGGTTGAATATCGGCGCGCTTCACGACGTCTCGGTATTTGGTCATTTCGACGCGGACGAACTTTGCGAAGTCGTTCAGGAAGAGCGTGCCCGGCTCGATACCGAGCTTGGCATACTGATCACGGACTTCCTTCGAATCCATTGCCGACCGAATGTCTGCCGCGAGCTTCTGCAGCACGGGGCGCGGCGTTGCAGCGGGGGCCCACGCACCGAACCACACTTCCATTTCGAATCCCGGGAGGCCCTGCTCCGCGATCGTGGGCACGTTGGGCAGCATGCCGAAACGCTTCGCGTTCGCGACCCCCAGCACCGTGAGGCGCTTGTCGTTGATCATGCCGATGGCGGTGCTGACCGGCGCCATATAGAACGCCACGCGGCCGGCGACCACGTCGGCGATCGCCTCGTTGGAACCTTTGAAAGGCACGTGCAGGATCTTGATACCTGCGGCCTGCGCAAAGTACTCCGCCGTTATGTGCGTGGAGGTGCCGATCCCGGCGGACGCGAATGTCACCTCACCGGGTTTTGAGCGTGCCGAATCGATCAAGGCCTTCAGCGGCCGGTAAGGCCCGGCGGGCGCCGTAATCATCACGTAAGGCGTCGAGCCGAGCAACGCGACGTCGACGAGATCCTTCTGCGAGTCATACGGCAGATTTTTGTAAATCGAGGGGTTTACGGCGTGCGACGACGACTGCACGAGCAGCGTGTGGCCATCGGGCGCGGCGCGAACGACGATCTGGGTGCCGATCTGACCGCCGGCACCGGGCCGGTTATCGATCACCACTGTCTGCTTCCACATGTCCTGAAGCTGCCGTCCGACGGCGCGCCCGGGAATGTCGGCGCCCGAGGCGCGCGTCAGCGGAACGACCATGCGCACCGGGCGCGCAGGATACTGCGCTTCGGCCGCGTGAGCCGTTGCGTAGAAGGCGGTCAACGCCGCAGCAAGCGCAATCTTTATCACGGGGGCCTCGTTGTACTGATTATTATGCGCGGCGGGCTCAGCCGCCGCCAACTGCCACGACAATCTCCAGACGGTCGCCGTCTTCGAGCTCGCGCGTTGAAAACTGGCTGCGCGGCAGGATCTCGCCATTGCGTTCGACGGCGATGCGCTTACCACCAAGCCCCAGCCGTTCCACGAGCTGCTCGTAGCGGAGCGCCGCCTCGAATTGCCGGGCTTCTCCGTTGATGATTACCGTGATCACAAGGCTCTGGATTGTTGCAGGAGCGTCTTTTCCTGGCAACAGCGTCCCGCACCCGCTTTAGAAGGTGAGCTCTGCGGAAACGCCTGCGAGCCAGTTACGACCCGGAGCCGGCTCGAAAAAGCGCCGGTTCCCCTCCGCGACAATCACGGAACCGATGTAGTCGCGATCGGCAATGTTGTCGACCCGCAGAAACTGGGTGAAGCGCAGTTGTTTCGTGCGCTGCTCGAAACCGATACGCATGTTTGCGATCACGTACGGGTTTGCAGACTCGCTGTTTGCGTCGTCGACGTACACGCGGCCGTTGTATCGCGCTTCCACTGCGGTATGAAATCCGGTCGGCGCGTGGCGCCATAGCACCTCGCTGTAAAACGTCGTGGCGGGGACGCCGGGAAGGCGTCTGCCTGCGGGAACGACCGTCGGCGGCGCACCGCTCGTGAAAGGCTGCGCAAACTGAGCGTTGAGGTAGGTATACGCGAGTGCAGCCTCGAAGCCCCTCCAGCGGCCCTGCCAGCCGAGCTCGACGCCTTTTCGCTCGGTATGGGCTGCGTTTTTGAACGTGTTCCGACCGCCCGACGACGTGTCGACGACGATCTCGTCCGAGACGTCGATGCGGAATAAAGCGAGCGTCACGCGACCCATGTCTCCGAGCTGCATCTTCGCGCCCACTTCGCGGTTCCAGCTCACGGAAGGCTGCAGCCCGAAATTGAGGCCCGGCGTGCCGCCACTTCGGTACGCAAGCTCCGCAAACGTCGGCGTTTCGAATCCTTTGCCGGCGTTGGCATAAAACTTCAGATCGCGCGACGCATCGAACGTAATGCCGGCGACGGGGGAGGTGCGAACGTAGCGAATCGAACCGCTGTCGTTCGGATTGCCGGGCGCGATGAAGAAGTCTTCCGACTTGAAGCGCACACGGCTGTGACGCACCCCGGTCATGACGAGTACGCGGTCGTGAACGCGCCATTCGGCTTGCGCGTAGACGTCGTTGCTTTGCACAGTGTCGTCTTCGTCGCGCTTGAGTGACCCCGTGGTGCCCAGGTTGTTGATGAATCCGCGGCGCCGCTCCGACAAGCGCTCGTAATCCAGCCCGACCTGCACATCGAGAGGTCCGTTCAGCGCAACGGTGCTGTGGCTCAGGCGCACACCCGCCCCCCCATAGCCGCGGTCGAGATCGACCACACCCCCTGAGTGCGTTGGCGCGGCCTGAACGAAGAGGGGTATGGCGAGATGCTGCGTAACCTGCCGGTCGCCGCCATAGATGCGCGTATGCAGCGCATTCTGTGCGGAGATCTTGATGTCGTGAACGAGACCCACCTGGCTTTGCGAAACGCTTTTTCGCGTATCGAACTGCAAGGCGACCGGTGACGCCTGGCGTCTGTTCTGTGCGACCTGCGCCGCTGTGAGACCGAGCGGATCCTGGGTCTCGGGCTGATCGAGAGCATCGCCGATAAGCGTGAAGACGCCGGCGCTTCCTGCGTCGAGCTTGAACTTGCCGTGCGCGTGATCGCGTCGGGCGGCACTGTGGTCACGATAGCCGTCGGTGCGGAAGCGGCTCGCCGACGTGTTCAGATTGAGGGCCCCATGCTGGCTGCCATACTGCACAGTCCACTTGCTCGTGTCGTAGCTCCCGACATGCAACCGCGCGCCGAGCGTCGGCTGTGGCGGGCCATCGGCTGTAAAAATCTGAATGACACCGCCTGATGCGTTGCCATACATCGACGAGAACGGCCCGCGCAGAACTTCGATGCGCTCAGCCGTGTCGAGGTTGAACGTCGCCGCCTGCCCCTGCCCGTCAGGCATCGTCGCGGGTATCCCATCCGAGAGCAGCCTCAGGCCACGCACCCCGAACGCTGATCGCGCGCCGAAACCGCGCGACGAGATCTGAAGGTCCTGCGCGTAGTTGGAGCGGTTCTGAACCACGATGCCGGGCACTGCGTTCAGGGATTCCGAGAGATTCACCTGCGCCCGCCCTTCGCGAATCGTTCGCGCATCCACGGTATCGATCGACAGCGGCAAATCGTTGCTCTCGCGCTCTACGCGCGTAGCCGTCACCGTCACTTCGGGCCCGATCCTGGGCGCTGCCGGTGTCTGCGCGTGGGCGAACGCCGATGCCAGAAGCGCGGGCGCGAGGAGCAAGGGGCGAACTGGTTTGCTAGCGATGTTGAGCGCCATGGAAGACAGCGATTACGACAACTTCATTATCATCAGGACAGACTTGGTACACCACGACGTAGGGCACACCGGGCACCGCCCACTCGAACGTCGCAGCTGCGCGTCCGACATGCCCGAGATACGGAAATCTGCCTAATCGTTCGATATTTTTTAGAACGCGATCAAGGACGGAATCAGCAGAAAGTGGCCGGTCCCTCGCTATCCATGCATAAATCCGATCGAGATCAGCATACGCCGCCTCGCGAATTAAAACCCTCACACACCTCGACTCGCAAAGCGCGCCCTCACTTCTTCCAGCGTGAGAAACGTCGGATGAGGATCATCGAGACGTCGTTCGACCTCCGCCAACTGCTCGTCCGTCAGGCCGTACGCAGCCGCTTCTCGCTCCTCCATTTCCGTCAGCACCCGCGCGGCTTCTTCTTGCCGCTCCGGCGGCCATGTCAGCACGCGATCAAGGACGGCCTTCACTTGTTCATTGGTCATGTCGGCAGTATACGGCAGCCCATCGAAGGCACAGTTTGTAGAACGGCGAGCGACGCCAAACAGACACTTCCGTGCCCCTCGGTTTGTTCGCCGAGCGCGGCTGCGTCCGCCGCGTTGCGTCGTCCGCCGATTCGTTGGCGCGCGATGGAGCGGGTGATGGGAATCGAACCCACGTTCTTAGCTTGGGAAGCTACTTTCCTACCATTGGAAGACACCCGCGTTCAGGGCCCGATTTTACAGCAGCGGCCGCTTCGCGCTATCTGATCATTGAGTGATCGATGAACCCGTCCCGGTTAGGCATTCTCACTGCGGGCAGTGTTGACGCGTTTAGCACATGAGTCTCGCCGATGATTCCATTCAGATAAAGAATGTATGCGGTCACCGCATAGACTTCGTTGCTGGTCAGCGATCTCGGCGCGGTCGTCGGCATTGCGCGCCGCGTGTAGTCGAACAACGTGGTTGCGTGAGGCCAGTAGCTGCCGACCGTGCGCACGGGCGAGGCCGAGCTCAGCGAGCCGATGCCACCCACGAGCGCATCGGCCGGTTTCCCTGCGCCTTTCGCCCCATGACACGCCTGACATTTAGCGACGTAAACCTTGGCGCCGGCGAGCGCATCGCCGCCCCCGGCCGGCAGGCCCTCTCCGCTCGGCGGTATGCTGATGTCCGCCAGCGCGATTTCTGCAGCAGTGGCCCGTTCACCGAGTCCCGGTCCTTTCCCAGGAGGCACGGTGACACTGTCGGCCGTCGCGCACGCGGCGAGCAGTAGGGCAGAAAGCAGCGCTCCAGCGTTGCGGTCAGAGATAGACATTTGCGATGCTCCCGTCGGCGTTGACGCCCCATGTCTGAATTGCATTGTTATGGTAGCGATTCTCCGTGGAGTAGATGCCAGTCCACGCTTTGCGCCCCGGCTGTACGTTCCCGCGTTCGTCGATTGCACGGCTTTGAAGCAGTGCATTCCTGCCATCCCATTCCCAAGGCAGCCGAAAGCGCGTGACCGCTTTAGACAGGACAGGTCCCTGCAGACGCGCTTCTTTCCACGTCGCGCCGCCGTCCGTCGATACTTCCACACGCGCGACGCGGCCGGAGCCTGACCATGCCATGCCCGAAATCTCGTAAAGGCCGGGCCCCTCCATGGTCATCCCGAACGACGGACGCGTAATGGTCGACTTGACTCCGAGGACGAAGGTGAACTGCTGCGATTTTCCGTCGGGCAGCAGATCGCTGTATTTCGACGTTTCGTCCTTTGTGTGATGAGGTCCGGCGGTGAGCTTCAGCTGCCGCAGCCACTTGACGTTCATGTTGCCTTCCCAGCCCGGCAACAGAAGTCGCATTGGATATCCCTGCTCGGGCCGGATGCGCTCGCCGTTCTGGTATAGCGCGATCATTGCGTCGTCGAGGGCTTTATCGAGCGGAACGCTGCGGCTCATTGCTGCGGAGTCGGCGCCTTCCGCGAGCAGCCATTTCGCCGAAGCGTCAACCCCTGCCTCTTGGAGCAGCACGGATAACGGAACGCCCGTCCATTCGCTCGTCGAAACAAGGCCGTGGAGCATTCCGCACGTCACCTGAAGCGGCTTCGGTCCGGTGTTGCGGGCGCTGTTCCCAGCGCACTCGACGAAGCACGTGCGTGTAACCAGCGGATACCGAGACAGCGCATCAGCAGAGAACGTGAGCGGATTCCTGACGAGCCCGTGTATGAGAAGGCGATGCCGAATGGGATCGACATCGGGCACGCCACTGTGATGACGCTCGAAATGCAGTCCGCTCGGCGTGATCGTTCCCTCCAGCGCCTGTAGCGGCGTGAGCGAGCTCCCGGTGCCGGGCGATACTGTGGCGTAGCCACTGGCGGCGACGCGCTTCACCGGTTCTTCGAAGCGCGACGGCATCCCATACGCGCGCATCGGCGTGCCCGGTGCTTTCGACCAGGGCGGAATTTCCGCGGACGTGGTATCCGCGGCGTGCGCGGTTCCCGCACCTGCGGACGCGACGAGCCCGGCCGTCAGCGCGACGCTGCGCGCAAGAAAAGCGCGACGCTCGTCTTTCATCCGCGATTGCTCGGGCACGCCCGGATCATCGACGCGGTCGCTATTTTTTTTGACGTTCAAGATGAGACCCTCCCAAGACGCCCGCCTCAGAGCGGCGAACGAACTTCAAATTCAGTTTTTTTCGCCTGCAACGACGTACGCCCAAAGCGCTTCTACATCGTCCGGCTTGAGCAGGCCGCCCCAGGGGGGCATTGCGCCTTTGCCGTGTGTAACAGAGCGAACGAACCGGTCGAATTGGTCGAGGGGAAACTTGCGAAGATCGAAGGAGCCTTCCGGATCTTTCATGCGCGGACCGTGGCACGCAGCGCAGTGTTGGGCGTAATGCGCCGCGCCGCGCTTGGTCTGTTCCGGTGTGATGGCGGGCGTTTCAGGCTGCTCTGCGAAAACGAACTGAGAAAAGGCGAGCAACGCGCCCGCAACTACGATTGTCTTCATTTGCAACATTCCCCGTTAAACCCACCCGCTATGCGCGAGTGGGTTCCGTCTGACAATCAGTCCATTACCGCGAACGTCCAAACCGAGCCACCGGGCTGTATTTTTCCGGCCGTTTCCCGCTTTGCCGAAGTTCCACCACCGAGCCCCGACAGCACGCTCACGTACTGGCGGCCTTTGTAGGTATACGTGATCGGCTGCGAATTGACCGACGACCCGGTCTGGAACTGCCACAGCAACTTACCCGTGTCCTCATCGAAAGCGACAAATTCGCCGGTCATCTTGCCGCTGAAAACCAAACCGCCGGCAGTGACGAGCGAGCCCGACCACATCGGAAACTCGGCCTGCGGCACGTTCCAATGCCTTTTTGCAGTCAGCGGATCGAACGCGGCGTAAAAGCCCCATGCTTCGTCCGGTTTGCGCGCTGCCGTGGTGTTCGTGACACCCGTGTATCGCTCGCCTTCCTTGTAGATGGGTATCTCCTTGTTGATCTGGTAGATCGCCGTCTCGTGCTTGACCGGGAAGTAAAGCTTCTGCGTCCTCGGGTTGAAAGCCATCGGAAACCAGTTCTTGCCACCGGTCCATCGCGGCTGCAGCTCCACTTTTTCACCGGCCCGCAGACGCTTCGCGACTTCGGTTTCCTCCGGACGCCCGGTCGCGGGATCGATGCGCGGTTTGGCCCAGTTCACCGGTACGTATG
>JBKJPI010000255.1:0-13469 GCA_046595235.1 Burkholderiales bacterium
CCTGGGTTTGGCGACCGCCGCAAAGCGATGTTGCAGGACATTGCCGCGGTGACGGGCGGCCGCCTCGTTGCTGCAGAGATGGGACGCAAGCTCGAAAGCGTCGCAAAGGAGGACCTCGGTCATGTGAGGCGTGTCGAAGTCGCTAAAGACCGCACGACGCTCATCGGCGGCGGCGGGAGTCAGGCCGTTATCGACGAGCGCATCAAACAGGTTCGAGCCGAGCTCGAAGAAGCGAAGGGTCAGTACGAGAAGGAAAAGCTGCAGGAGCGTCTCGGCAAGCTCGCAGGCGGCGTCGCGGTCGTGAAGGTCGGCGGGGCAACCGAAAGCGAAGTGAAGGAGCGTAAAGTGCGCGTGGAGGACGCGCTGCACGCCACGCGCGCCGCAATGGAGGAAGGCATCCTGCCCGGCGGAGGCGTCGCGCTGCTGCGCGCCCGCGCGGCTCTTGCCGGCATGACCGGCGAAACAGCGGATGAGACATCGGGGATTGCGATCGTGCGCAGGGCGCTCGCGGCCCCGATGCGCCAGATCATTGCAAATGCGGGCCTCGACCCTTCCGTGATCGTCGATTCGGTGGAGCAGGGTACGGGCAGTTATGGCTACAACGCGGCGAACGGGACCTATGGCGACATGGTCGAGATGGGCGTGCTCGATCCGACGAAGGTCGCGCGCCTCGCATTACTGAATGCAGCGTCGGTGGCGGGACTCATTCTGACCACGGATTGCATGATCGCGGAGAAGCCGGGGAATGCGCAGCGAGACGAGCTCGCGGCCCTGTGAGCGCGGGCTTCTCCGTGGGCCCGGCGATGCCCTGCTGGTCGTCGATGTCCAGCGCGATTTCCTGCCCGGCGGAGCGCTTGCCGTTACGGATGGAGACGCAGTGATTCCAGCGCTGAACCGTTATGCCGCGCAGGCGGAGGAGGCAGGCGCCCGCGTCTTCGCGAGTCGCGACTGGCATCCGCCGAATCACTGCTCCTTCCGTGAGCACGGCGGTCGCTGGCCGCCCCACTGTGTAGCCGGCACGGCGGGCGCGCAACTCGCGGCTGATTTGCGCCTGCCTCCGGGCACACGCGTCGTCGACAAGGGCACGCGCGCGGAAGCGGAAGCGTATTCGGCGTTCAGCGGCACCGGGCTTGCGGACATCCTGAGGGCGCAGGGCGTGAAGCGCCTGGTGGTCGCAGGTCTGGCCACCGATTATTGCGTGCTTTCCACAGTGCGCGACGCGCTGGCCGAAGGCTTCGACGTCGTCGTTCCCGAAGACGCGATCCGCGCCGTCGACGCCTGCCCGGGCGACGGCGAGAAGGCCAGGAAGGAGATGCGCGAGGCCGGTGCGCTGCTCGTGCGGCAGTGTGAGCGCGTCCCGTGAACGCCGGCACTTCTGCGCTGCTCACCGACTTCTACCAGCTCACGATGCTGCACGCCTACCACGTGCATCGCATGCACGAGACGGCGGTATTCGAGCTCTTCGTGCGCAGGATGCCGGCTTCGCGCAACTTTCTCCTGGCCGCAGGGCTCGAGCAGGCGCTCTCGTACCTGGAGCAGTTATGCTTCTCCGCCGAAGAGCTCGACTGGGTGCGGCGCGAGAAGCGCCTGGGGCGAGCCTTTGCCGATTATCTTGCGCAACTGCGCTTTACCGGCGACGTTTACGCGATGCCGGAGGGTAGCGTGTTCTTTCCGGAAGAGCCGATACTTCGCGTCGTCGCACCTCTGCCCGAGGCTCAGCTCGTCGAAACGCGTCTCATCAACCTCCTGCAGTTCCAGTCGATGGTCGCGAGCAAAGCGGCGCGCTCGGTGCTCGTCGCCCCGGGCAGGCTGCTCGTGGATTTCGGTCTGCGGCGCGCGCACGGCGCCGACGCCGGTTTGCTGGCTGCGCGAGCGTCGTATATCGCCGGCTTCTCCGGCACGGCTACTGTGCTCGCGGCGCCGGAATTCGGAATACCGCTCTACGGTACGATGGCCCACTCGTTCATCCAGGCGCACGCAGACGAAATAGACGCGTTCGCGCACTTCGCGGAAGTCTATCCGGAAGGCGCCACGCTGCTCATCGATACCTACGATACGGAGCACGCTGCGCACAAAATCGTGCGCCTTGCGCGAAACCTGGCTCACCGCAAAGTCGGCATCGGTGGCGTGCGCCTCGACAGCGGCGATCTCGGAGCCCTGGCGACAAGCGTGCGCTCGATTTTCGACGAGGCCGGCTTGACCCGCATCCGCATATTCGCCAGCGGCAATCTGGACGAGTACCGCATCGCCGAGCTGTTGAAATCGGGCGCGCCTATCGACGGCTTCGGCGTTGGCACGAGCCTGGTCACGTCGTCCGATGCGCCCTCACTCGATGCGGTGTACAAGCTTCAGGAATATGCGGGCACACCCCGTCGCAAGCGCTCTCCAGCCAAGGCTACCTGGCCGGGGCGCAAGCAGCTTTTTCGCCATTACGGCGGCGACGGACGCATGCAGCGAGATGTGCTCGCGGCAGAAGGTGACGAACAGCCGGGCAAGCCGCTGCTGGCGAGCATTTCCGACCTGCCCGCGTTTTGCAGTAGTTTGAGCGATGGCGAGCGCGCCTGATCCGGCTCAGCGACACGCGTGGTTCTGCTCACCTCAAAAATGGGTCCACCCGCTCCGATCAGGGGTAATGGGTTGCCCGTGCTCATCCAGGACCGTAAACCGCGTCCTTTGACCGGCCTGCGGCGAGTCCATCCTCCCGATCGCGGTAATGGGCACGTGGAGCATCCCTGACAATTCGGTGAGCTTACCTGCCGCGCTCACTGGTGCGGTGAAGAGGATCTCGTAGTCGTCCCCGCCCGTAAGTAGGGTCACCATGCGCCCCGCGCTTGTCGCCACAGCGACGCGTGCGGCTGCCGACAGCGGCACTCGGGCGGCGTCGATGACCGCATCGAGCTCCGAGGCTTCACAGAGGTGCCGCAGGTCAGCGAGCAAACCGTCCGAGATATCAATGGCCGCGCTGGCAAGTCCCACGAGGCGCGGCCCCAACGTGACGCGAGGCTGCGGCAGATGATAGCGATCAATGAGAGCGGTTGCGACGTTGCTGTCGAGGCTCGGAAACGCACCGCGCAACACTTCCAGGCCGAGTGCGGCATCACCGATCGTGCCGGTCACGAACACCGTATCCCCGGCCCGTGCTCCGCGGCGGCGGATCATCTGTCCGGCCGCTACCTCTCCGAACGCGACGATCGCGATTGCCACGGGCCCCGGCGTCGAATCCGTATCGCCGCCGATCAAATGCAGTCCGTATTGGCTCTGATCCTGGGCAAGGCCACCGGCGAAGGCCGCAACCCACTCCTCGGCTACGGTCTTTGGCAGCATGATGTCAAGCATATAAGCCCGCGGGACAGCACCCTTCGCGGCAAGGTCGGAAAGATTCACGCGCAGCGCCTTCCGCGCGACGAGATCCGGCGGATCGTCGTGAAGGAAATGAACGCCGCCGACGATCGCGTCGGTCTTCGCGACCAGCTCATGGCCTGGCGGCGCGGCGATTACCGCCGCGTCGTCGAGCAACCCGTAGGCGCCCGGAAAGCCTTTTGCGAGCGGCGCAAAGTAGCGCGCGATGAGCTCGAATTCACCAGGGAGATTGGAGATCTTCGTCACCGGTCACCTTTCGCGTCACGAATCACGATGTGCATGAATGATCCTCCCGCCGCCAATGCCTTTGATCTGTGTCAATCTGCGGTTCGTCTTCACTCACGGTAAAAACAGGCCATCGGTTCTTCCAGTATTGCAAACGTTCGGCTTGTTTGACCGCGATCAACGTTTCAGTGCAAGCGGGCCGTAGACTCGGACCCATGGTTACCTCGTCATGACGCACCGATCATCAAACACCGCTCAGGACATTCGCTCTTTGCGTTCGGCCGAGGAGCGCGTCTTGCGCGGCGGAGGCCAGGCCGCCCATGCGGGCCGGCTCTCGCGCTCCGAATCGACGACGACCAGATACTTGCCGGGCCACGGCGTGGGGGTACGTGCAGGCAGGAGCACCCACAGGTGCCTGCCTTCCTGAGCGGCGCGCTCGTACTCCGCGTCTATCAAGCCGTAGCGATCGATGAAGCGGTTGAGTGACGCCGGAATGCGTATGCATCCTTTCGAGTGCCAGCGGCCGAGGCGCGGCTCGAGAGCGGCGGGATCGGTCGCATGCATCTGCAGTCGCATGATGCTCTTCGCCGGCGCGCCCCAGCCGCGCTCGGCCATCACCCAGCCGAAATCGTATACGCGCATGCCGCGCACGCCGTAACCGCGTATCCCCAGGCTGTTCTTAGTGCCCTCTGCGCGAAAGTCCATGTTGTCCAAGGTGTGCTGGAATACCCCGAGCGGCGTATAGAAGTGATCGAAGGCTCCCGGGCGGCCCGTGGCGGCGGGCGATGCGCCAATGAAATGCCATGCGCCTTCGGTTGACCGCCAGTAGATGAAGCTCCCCTGGACGAAAGGGCTGCGATCGACGAGCACCACGTACTGCGCCGAAAGATTGGTCTGCCCTGCTGCGAGCAGGGCGGCATCGAGCCGCTTCGCGTACTCGAGCTGCTCTCCGTCCGGAACGTCGAGCCGCGTGTCGACATCGCGCGCGAACTCGGCCGCGAGCGGCGGCGGGGCGTTATCGCTGGGCAATGCAGCGATGCCGTGCGGATTGAGGGCGAGCACGCCGATCGCAATCGCTAGGAAAAAGCGCGACGCGGGCTTCAGCCGGCGGGAGCTATGTGCGCGATCCGCGCGCGCGAAGAAGGTGTCCATGTCGTGCTTGGTGTATACAACCGGGGCGACGTGGAGAGTTGATGTACGTCAACTCCCGCCCCTTCAGCCGGGGGATCCTCGCGGTGTCCTCTCTGCCTGAATTCGAGCTTCACCTTGCGCGTGAGCGGGCTGACAACCCCGAGTGCGACGTCGTTTGCCGGGAGGCGTTGATTCATGTTGAGCGGCTAGTGTAGGGGCGGCGCAGACGCTTCTCTTGATTTGAATCAACCGGCGGCGACCGCCGTGCCGGTAACGTACCAGCATTCGAGCCAGCGATGCTGGAAAAGGAAGAGCTATGAGCAGCGTAGGAGAGATCTGCGAGCGTGACGTCGTAGTCGCGACACCCGCTACGACCGTCGCCGAAGTGTACAAACATCTGATTCGCGCTGGCCTGGTCCTCACGCTCGGAGCGGCGCCATTCGTTTCTGCCGCCGAGATGGGCGGCTGTGTGATCGAGGCCGGCACGGTGTGCGCAGGTCTCAACCTCAAGTCGGCGGACTTAAAAGACGCCAACCTTGAGGGCGCGAATTTATCGAAGGCAAATCTGAGTGGAGCGGACCTCAGCGGCGCGAATCTCGCCGGCGCCAACCTGCGAGGTGCTGTCCTGGAACGAGCCAATCTCAGCGGCGCGAATCTGTCCAAGGCCGATCTGACGGGCGCCAAGGCGTCGCGAGCCGCTCTGAACCAGGCCAATCTGGAAGGCGCGAACCTGACGCGAGCGAACCTCCAGGGCGCACATTTGAACCGCGCGGTGCTGGATTCGGCGGAGCTCGCCGGGGCTGACTTGAGGAGCGCGAATCTTCCTGCCGCGAGCTTGCGCGGGGCACAGATGCAGAGAGCGAGAGTCACGGCGGCCATTCTGATTGAGGCAAACATGAAAGATGCCAATCTCACGTCCGCGAATTTCTCCTACAGCTCCTTGCGGCGAGCCGATCTGACCGGCGCGGAGCTTACGAGCGCGAGATTCAACGGAGCGGACATGCGCGGCTGCATCGGCTGCCCGGCGCGTGCGCGGGCCAAGCGCTGAGCCCCGAGATGGCGCCCCGTATTCTCGTTTTCATCGGTGCTCATGCGACATTGTTTCCTTGATTAGAAACGTTCCGGCCAGCCGCCGCAGCATCTCCAGCCACAGGCCGACGCCGGCCAGCAGTACGAAGCTGGCAACCAGTTTTCCGCAAGGCGGCGCGTGGCCTCCTGCGAGTCGAAGCCGGATCGCGGCGTGGGAAAGGGTGTCGGTGATGACGCTGACGTCATGCTGCGAGCAGCACGCGCCGGTCCGCTCTCACGGCGCTCTCTCGTGCGCCGATTAGCCGCGAGCCCGGTGCACCGAAAGTCTGTGCGCCCCAGCCCGTAGTGGAGGAGGAATCCGGCGAGCATGGCCGCGACGATCCCGCTCACCCCCGCGATACGGCCGTTCGCGATGAGCAGCAGCAAGGCCGCGAGGCCGATCAGGGTGCCGCCGGGGAATCCGCTTAAGGGCGTGAAGTCCGGGCTCATGCGACATGATCCGCCATGGTTGCCACACGACCGGTTGATCTTCATCCTAGAGTCGTCCAATAAATGAGTGGCGGTCAGTCTTCGCCGCCCATGCTGAACGAATCGTACCGGCTTTGCGCAATTGCTTTTCCACGTCCTCGGTACGCGGACGACCTCGAGCACGCAGGCGCGGAGCTCATTAGGAGTCACGCTGAATCTCGCTCGCAAGCATGGTGTTCTCCCTGGGGAGCGTGCGCGGGTATACGCGTAACGCATCATTGCCTGCACGGCGCGTGACGGGCTCGATCTGGATCAACGCTGATCAAGACAGTCGCAAAGGCGCTATGGTTTGACCTGTATCAATCCCCCTGCTGCGGCCGATCTCCATACTGCGCTCGTGACGGGACGAGCTTTTCGCCCGGGCTTCCTTTGGAGGACACGCGCATGGACCATCAGACACTCGAGGTCGACCTCGAGCTCATCGCAAGCCTGGACCGAAACGGCCCACGCTACACGTCGTACCCGAGCGCGGATCGCTTTGCCGACACCTTCGATAGTCGCGCGTATGCGGCGTGGGCGGCGCGCCGCAATCGCACCGGGCTGCCGCGGCCGCTGTCGCTGTATGTACATCTGCCGTTCTGCAGTTCGCTCTGCTATTACTGTGCGTGCAACAAGATCATCACGAGAGATACGGACAAGGCCACCAAATACCTGCGCTACCTCACTCGCGAGCTCGCGTTGCAGGCGCCGCTGTTCCGCGACGATCCGCACGTCGAGCAGATGCATTGGGGCGGCGGCACGCCGACCTTCTATAGCGTCGCCGACCTGGCGGAGCTTTTCCAGACGCTGCGCTCGCATTTCGAAATTTCGCGCGACGGGGAATACTCGATCGAAATCGACCCGCGCACCGTCACACCCGGCATGATGCCGGCGCTGCGGGAGCTCGGCTTCAATCGCGTGAGCTTCGGCGTGCAGGATTTCGATCCCCAGGTGCAGCGAGCCATCAACCGCGCGCAGAGCGAAGAGGAGACGATTTCGGTACTGGCAGCAACGCGCGCGGCGGGTTTCGAGTCGATCAACATCGACCTCATCTACGGGCTTCCGCGGCAGACGCTTGGCAGTTTCGGCAATACGCTGGACCGTGTTGCGGCGCTGCGTCCGCATCGCATCGCGGTCTACAGCTACGCGCACCTGCCGGCGCGGTTCAAGGGTCAGGGGCAGATTGCCGAAGGCGACCTGCCGCGTCCCGAGATCAAACTCAGCCTTCTCGCCCTTGCGGCGCAGCGCCTCACCGCCAGCAGCTATATCTATATCGGCATGGACCACTTTGCGCTTCCGGACGATGATCTTGCAATTGCGCAGCGCCAGGGGCGGCTTCACCGGAACTTTCAGGGGTACTCGACGCATTCCGATTGCGACCTGATCGGCCTCGGCGTCTCCGCCATCGGCGCGATTGGTCCCACGTACAGCCAGAATGCCCGCACGCTCGCGGACTACTACGAGCGGCTCGACCGCAATGAAGTCCCGATCGTGCGCGGCCTCGAGCTCGTGCGCGATGACCTCGTGCGGCGCAGCGTGATCCATGCGCTGATGTGCCAGTTCGAAGTCTCGAAAGAAGCCGTGGGCGCGAGCTATCTCATCGATTTCGACGATTACTTCGCCCCCCAGCTCGAGGCTTTGGGCGATCTCGCGCGTGCCGGCTTGCTGGAGCTCAACGACGAGTGGATCTCGGTTACCGCCAAAGGACGCATGCTGATCCGCAGTATCTGCATGGTTTTCGACCGCTACCTTTGCAATGATCGCGAAACGCGCCGCTATTCGAAGACGATCTGAGATTGGAGTCTGCCGGCGCAGAGTCTTTGACATGGATCAAGAGAGATGCGGCGCGCCGGCGCTACGCTGTCGTATGCTCGAACGCCTCAGCACCCGCGGCCGTATATTGCTGCTCGTGATCGGTTCCGCGCTGCCCATGATTGCGATGTCGATCTATGTCGCGCTCGATCAGCGCGCAGCCGTCGCGGCGCGGGCTCACGAGGAGCTCGGGCACCGGGCCGAGCTGGTCGGGGCGCTGCTCGCGGGTTTCCAGCTCGAAGCCTTGCTGCAGGGCGGTGCGGGTGCGCTCGGCCGCGGGCAAATGGTTACGATCCTCAACCCCGCGGGAACCGTCATTGCGCAGTACCCGCCGGTGTTTGCGCAAACTGGCGACCACTTTTCGAACCGCGCGGTTCTCGCGGCGCTCGCGAGAGGGCAAACGGCTTTCGCCGAGGCCGATCCCTCGGGCGCGCGCCGCCTCTATGCAGCGCGGAAAGTGCCCGCGAGCGAGGCTGCTGTTGCGGGGCGCATCGTTGTAGTGAGCATGCCCAAAGCGCTTGTGCACGAAGACACGGATCGCGCGCTGTCCTACACGCTCGGCGGGATTGCTGCTGTCACAATCTTCCTCGTGTTGCTGGCGTGGCGTGGCACGGAACGGCTGGTGCTGGCGCCGATACGTGTGATGCTCGAAACGACGCGTCGCGTGCGCGCCGGCGACCTGGCCGCGCGCACGGGTCTCAAGCCGACGCGCGAGGAGCTCTCGCAGCTCGGGGCTGCACTGGACGCCATGGCGAAGCAGCTTCAGACGCACGATCGCGAGCTGGGACAGGCGCTTGAGGATCTCACGCAGCAGGCGATGACCGACGTGCTTACCGGCTTGTACAACCGGCGCTTTTTCTGGGACGCGCTCACGCGCGAGATCGCTGCGGCAAAGCGCAAAGGCGTCCCTTTCTCGGTAATCCTGCTGGACATCGACCGCTTCAAGCGCGTGAACGATACCTGGGGGCACGACGCGGGCGACATCGTCCTCCGGGAAGTCGCGGACCTGCTCAAAAAATCCGTCCGCGGCTCCGACATCGCCGTGCGGCATGGAGGGGAAGAGTTTGCGATTCTGCTTCCTGACACTTCGATCGAAGTCGCCGCCGAGCGCGCGGAGAGCTTCAGGCGGGCGCTCGAGAGCCACGACATCGAGTATGACCTTCAGCGCGTCGGCATCACCGCCTCTTTCGGCGTTGCGCAATATGGCCCACGCACCGAAAACGCTGAATCACTCATGAAAGCTGTTGACGCGGCGATGTATGCAGCGAAAGCCGCCGGACGCAACAGGGTGGTTGTGAGCGCACTTTCCGGCCCGCTCCCCCAGCTATTCTCAGGTCGGTCAGCAGACAGCGCCAGCAATCGTCCAGAAAGCCACACCGCATGAACAGAAGGCACGTGTGGCTGAATTCAATCTGAAGCTTGTGTTTACGCGTGTCGAAGTCATGGCGATCTCGGTGACGAATCGGTCGCCAGAATGTTTACGGCCGTGCGGGTACTCGAGCTCTCAAACGCTACGCGGCGCGTAGCGCTAAGAAATTCACATTCCCAATATCCTGCCGATCTCTGCCACGTATTGACCGGCTCTCAAGGCGTCGGCGACGGCCGTGTCCAATGCGTTGTCGAAAGCTTCCCGGATACCCTGCAAACCATCCCGCACCCAATGATGCCGCCGCACGGGGGAGTCGAGAACATTCCTGAGCGTACGGACCTCGTCTCTCAGCCGCTGGACGGCCATGGAATCGCTGCGGACCTTTTCCAGATCGCGCTCGAGCGCGTCCAGCAGTTTTCTAACTTCCTCCAGGTCCACGTCCTGTCTGTTCCTTGTTTCGCCAGCCATCACGATGTGCCCTGGGTTTGTTTCGACGATATGAACGCTCGCGCTCTGGCGAATGCGCGTAGCGTATCCGGATGGGACCGGCGCGCTTACTGCCGCCGGTTGCCCTTGTGGTCGTTCTGCCCCTCATTCTTGTGCCTGCCGGCCACTTCTTCCTGTTCCGCCTTTTGCTTTTGCCTGGCGACCTCATCAACTTGAGGGGAGAGCGGTTGCTTTCGTTGCTGATCGAGGTCCTTGTTTTGCTGAGTCATGCCGGTACTCCTGGAATCGGCTGAGCGAACTTTAAGCATACACCTGCGCGCCGATCAGCTCGTTTTATGAGGAGCTTCAGCAAAGCAGGGCCGAACGGGTGGCCGGCTCGGGGCGATCGACACACAGTATTGCAGGCTGGCCTGGAGTTGATATGTCCACGAGACGGCGAACCAGATTGTCGATCGCCGATGCGGTGAGATCCTCGTGTCCGTTTACGCAGATCACCGCAAAGTGCTCATCGGGCTGAATCGGCTCGGCGCTCGCCGTCTGGCGCTTCAGCACCTCGAGCGTTGCTTCCGAGGGGTCGCGATTTTCGGTCGCCCGGCGTGCGATGCGCTCGCGAAGCACCGCGTCAAGCGCCTGCACATCGACCACGGCCAGAGGCACCCCGAGCGCATCCGCGACGGCGCGTAGCTGTGCGCGCTGCGAGCGCTGGAGGAACGTCGCATCCACGATGGCGGTGTAGCCCGCTCGCGCCACGACGCGCGCGGCCTCCGCCAGGCGGGCGTAAGTCGCCTCAGTCGAATTCTGGCCGTAAAGCCCGCTCCCGATCGCCGAGCCCGTTCGCTCCATCGGCTTCAGCCCGTGCAGACGCTTGCGTTCGACGTCGGAGCGCACGTGGACTGCCCCCAGTGCCTGCACGAGCTCCTGCGCGACGGTGCTCTTGCCCGAGCCGGAGAAACCGCGCATGAGTACGAGCGCCGGCCGCCCGAGCTCGGCACATCTCGTCGCAAGCTCGACATAGGAGCGGTACGCTGCCATGAGCCGCCGTTGTTCCGCAGGATCGGCGGCGGATTGCTGCGCGCGCATGAGATGGACTTTTGCGCGCACCATGGCTCGGTAAACGAGGTAAAAGCGCAGCACCGAGAGACCGGAATAAACACCGGTCGCTTCGAGGTAGCTGTTCAGAAAGAGCCACGCCAGACGCGGCGCGCCGCGGTCCAGGAGATCCATCATCACGAACGCGATCTCGCTCATCACATCGTTCCAGCGTAAATTCGGATTGAACTCGATGCAGTCGAAGGGCACGAGCTCGCCGTTGAGCAGCACGATGTTGCCCAGATGCAGGTCCCCGTGGCATTCGCGTACCATGCCCGCCGAGCGTCGCTCCCGCAGCTCGCCGTCCCTCAGCATGAACTCGCGCTCGGTCCAGTCGCGCACGAATTCCAGCGCTTCATGCGCCTCGGAGCTTTCGAGCAGGGACGAGATCTGCTCGAAGTTGTCCTGCGCGTGGTGCCGCACCAATTCCGGCGTGCCGTAGAGCGACTCGGGGAGCGCGGGCGGAAGTTGCGCATGGAATTCGGCGATACGGCGCGCAAAGCTCGTCACCAGCTCTGGGGTGAGCTCGCCGCGTGCGAGCAGGCGATTTGCGAGCGCCTCCTGGGGAAACTGCCGCATCCTCACCGCATATTCCAGCACCGGCCCATGACCTGCGATGCGCGGCGCGTGAGGCGATCCGCGAATCTCGACGACATCCAGATAGAGATCAGGCGTGAGGCGTCGATTGAGCCGCAGCTCCTCCTCGCAGTAACGGCGGCGCGCCTCCAGGCTGGTGAAATCCAGGAAGCCGAGGCTGACAGGCTTCTTGATCTTGAACGCGTACGGCCCGGTCAGGAATACCCAGGAGATGTGTGTCTCCAGCCGCTCCACGCTCTGCACGGTGTGCGGATAGCACTGGGGCTGCAAGAGCGCCTCTATGAGCGCGGAAGTCTGTGCGGGATGGGTCATGATCGTCACTCCATTGTCACGCGCATTCTGAAACAGCCATCTTGTCGTGTGTTGATCTGTATCAAACAGAACGCTCCGACAGGCGCTTCTCGCGCGCCATCTTCCGGCGCACCGTGTTGAACGCTTTCGGCTTGATCTGCATCAACCTGGATTGACGCGAAGCGCCGCATATTCAGCATGTCCAATCCCCTCACGGCGCTCTCCTGTGTTCGACGTCGCCGCGAGCTTCGTGCACGGAACGCCTTCGCGCCTCCACCCAGTCGTGCACGAGGAATCCGGCGAGCATGGCCGCGACGAAGGCGTACACCGCGCCGTAGCCCGATACCAGCGCAGTGACGGCAGGACCCGGGCATAGGCCCGTCAGGCCCCAGCCGACGCCGAAGAGTGCTGCGCCTAGAACGAGTCTCGGCTCCAAATCGGTTCGGGTCGGCAGGGTGAACCGGGGCGCGAACCACGGTTGCCGGCGCTTGAGCACGTAGCGAAAAGCCGGCGTCGTCACCGCGAGCGCCCCGAGCATCACGAATGCAAGCGTGGGATCCCAGGCACCGGCCACGTCGAGAAAGGCCAGCACCTTTGCCGGATTCACCATACCGGAAACCGCGAGCCCCAGACCGAAAAGCGTCCCGGAGAGCAATGCAAAAAACGGCTGCAGGCGCTGGTGCGCGGTGTTCTTCATCGTCAGACGACGTGACGCATCACGAACACGGTGGTGATCCCGGCAGCCATGAACACGCTCGTCGCCACGGTCGAGCGTTTGGAGAAGCGGGCAATGCCGCAGATACCGTGACCGCTCGTGCAGCCGCTGCCCATCCGGGTCCCGACCCCCACCAGCAGCCCGGCCCCGAGCACGGCCCAGGTCGAACGGGTCGCCGGGGCCGCGATCACCGCGGGCATCGCGACCACCAGCGCGAGCGCGCCCACCGCGAGCCCGAGCACGAACGCGAGCCGCCAGGCGAGGTCGCCCGCGCCGAGCACCACCCGCATCATCGAGACCGGCTGCACGAGCCCGCCCCAAATGGCGCTGATGCCCGCCACCTGCCCGGTCGTCCACAACATCAGCGACGCCGACAAGCCGATCAGGACCCCGCCGACGAGCGCAGAGATCGGTGTGAAGTCGTGGATCATGCTTCCCTCCCTCTCGCCGCCCACGCGGCCATCCCGCCGATCATCGACGCCACCTGGTGAAAGCCGTGCTGCTCGAGCCACATCGCCGCCCGCTCGGAGCGGCCACCCGAGCGGCACACGAGGACCAGCGGCTGGTCCCGCCTCCACCCGACCGAGGCCTCCTCGACCGTGCCGGGCGGGACGAGCTCGGCGCCCTCGAGGTGGCCGAGCGGGCCGGTGAACTCGTCGGGCTGGCGCACGTCGACGATCCGCACCGTGCCGAGGTGAGCGGCCACCCACGCCATCGACACCCGGGGTGCCCCGGTCGGCGCGCGCGAGATCGGGGCCCAGGCCCGCACCGGGGAAGGCTCCGGATCCTCCGCGAGCCGACCCAGCGCGAGGTTCGCCGGCACGGCCTCGCGGATCTTCGCCGGCGGCGCGAGCTTGAGGTTCGCCATGATCTCCACGAACTGGTCCTCGGTCTTCC
>JBKJPI010000425.1:0-5004 GCA_046595235.1 Burkholderiales bacterium
ATAATGGCTTGCGTCGAAGATGACGAACGGGTCATAGAGATGCCGTGCGCCGCGAGGTGTCTGCCGTACCTTGGCGATGTGTCCGTAACGCTGGAGGACGCTTACGAAGCGTGGACAAATGCGGGTCATCGCTTCAGGCTCATGGAGAACGACGAAGAGTCGGTTCAGTGGATCAGCGCGCAGGAACTCGCTCAGGAGTTCGCAGCGCACCGGCGAGTTGAAGCGTTCCGACAGCGACTTATCGAAGATGCGTATCACGCGCTGCGTCTGCGGAATCAGCTCTTCAAACATCGTGTCGAATTCACGCGTGCTTTCGAAGCGCTCGTAGACGGCGTGTGGAAGCGGGTTCTGGGGCGCAGAGCTCAAGTGTCGGTTAAACCGGCAGAGGTCCTGTTTCAATATAGCCCGCGCTGTACCACTCGTAAAGGAGGCGCCACGTTCCGGCGTCGAGCTCGAGTGGAGCGCCGAGCTCACGTGTATCGGCAAGCCCCGCCAGTGCTCGCCTCGCGCGCCGCTGCGGCACGACGGTCTCGCCGTTCATGAACACACGCTTGTCATCGAAGAGCATTCGCGTTGGAAGCGCGAGGTGCAGGCCGCAAACGCGCGCGCGCCGGGCGAAAGCGGCGAACGACAACGGGCGCCGCGCGCGATCGAACACCACATTGGCCGCCGGCTCTGTCAGATAAAGGCCGGCGAACTCCGCCACGTCCTCTTTTGACCACCTGATGCGCGTAAGTATCTGCGCGTATTGGTCCAGGAGTGGCGGCGGAATGCGTCCCGGTTGCTGCGTGGCATGGAGATTCGGGTCTGCGTAACGTCCCTCGAGTGCGAGGCGGTCCTGCAGGAAATCGAGAAAGCGCGCGCCAAGTTCCTCGGCGGACGGCGCCCGAAACCCGACGGAATACGTAATAGATTCGTCGAGAGCAACGCCGTCGTGCGCACAATTCGGCGGCAGGTACAGGACGTCGCCCGGTGCCACCGTCCACTCGCGTTCCGGCACAAAAGTTTTAAGTAATTTGAGGGGCGCGTTCGGCACGAGGTCGAGGTTACGCTGCCGGCTTATCTGCCAGCGGCGCGTTCCCATGCCCTGCACCAGAAAAACATCGTAGCTGTCGAAGTGCGGGCCGACGCCGCCGCCGGGCGCCGCGTAACTCACCATGACGTCGTCCAGACGCGCGTAAGGAATGAATGCGAAAGCCTGCAGAAGCCGTGCGGCCTTGCCATGCGCGCGGTCCACGCCCTGCACGAGAAGCGTCCAGTTACGGCGGGGAAGCTTCGTGAGCTCTTGTCTTTCGAAGGGGCCGTCGCGCACCCGCAAGGTGCCCTTAACCCGAGTGATCAGGCGTGATTCGATATCGTCGCGCGAGGCGAGTTCGAAGAGCTCGTCGCGCGTAATCGCATTCGCAAAGTGTGTCAGCGCAGCGCGGGAGAGAAGCGGCATCCGCTGCCAGTAGCGCCGCATGAACTCGGCCGGGCGCAGACCGGCAAGAACGCTGTTTTTCATGTAAAACGATTATAAGAGCGCGTGCACGATGCAGGATGATGCGCTCCCTGTTTTCAGCGAGACCGGTTCTTGACCCGCGGCGGCTTTGTTCACACAATCTCGGTCCAGGCTGAAGGGGGGCTTCGAGCGTGGCGCTTGCAATGCGGGAGAAGCGGGTCGTTCTGGGTCCGGGGCAACCGGCGCCTGGCTTCGATCTGCCGGACGCCGATCTCAACATTGTCTCGCTCGATCAATTCAAGAACAATCACAATGTAGTCCTCTACTTCTATCCGCGTGACGATACGCCGGGCTGCACCATCGAAGCGATCGACTTCAGCGAGCTCGAAGGCGAGCTTGAAAAACTGGAGACTGTCGTGGTTGGCGTAAGCATGGATGACTGCATGTCACACGGCGAATTTCGTGACAAGCATGGATTGAGCGTGCAGCTTCTTTCCGATCAGGATGGGGATGTGTGTCAGGATTATGGCGTGCTGCAGGAGAAGGAACATGAGGGGCGCAGAAAGCTTTGCATCGTGCGCTCTACTTTCGTAATCGACCGTAACGGTCTTCTCAAGCACGCGCTTTACGGCGTGAGGGTGCGCGGACACGCCGCCAGCGTGCTTGATTTGGTACAGGGCATGGGAAAATGCAGATAGGCAAGGACACAGTGGTCGAGCTCAAATACGAGCTTTTTGATACCGATGGTGAACTCGTCGAGAAAACAGATGAGCCGGTCGAGTATCTGCACGGCGGCTATGGCGGCATGTTTCCGGCGGTCGAAAAAGCGCTCGAAGGCAGGAACCCGGGCGACACCTGCAAAGTGCACCTCGAGCCGGACGATGGTTTTGGCGACTACAATGCCGAGCTCGTGCATATGGAGCCCCGCGACAAGTTTCCCGAGCACGCAGAGATCGGTATGCAGTTCGAGGGCAAAGGCGAAGAGTCCGGCGACACGATCGTCTATACGGTCACGGACATTGCGGACGGGCAGGTTGTCGTCGACGGCAATCATCCGCTCGCAGGCCAGACGCTCAACATGGAAGTCACGATCACGAGTGTTCGCGCAGCCAGTGCCGAGGAGGTCACCCACGGCCACGCGCATGGCGCGCACGGACACCATCACTAGAGCGACTCAGCGCTGTGTCAGGCGCTCGCTTGCGGGCGACACGCTGAAGCCCGCCCGTCCGTTAGTAACGGTAACCGTCACGTAAAACCAGTTAACGAACGGGCTTCCGGAGACTTCCAGGCGTTGCACGTTCGGGACTTTACGGCCGGAGCGCCGGTCGACCAGCGGCTGATCGTAACGGTAGAGGTGCGTGTCGCCGTGGACAATCAGCATCTGACCGTCGTAGCTCAGCGCTTCGCGCGCGATGGCATCGAGGATATCGCTGTAGGCGGCGCTGCCATTGAAGATATTGGCATGGACGCCAAGAACGACTGCCGGGCTCTTGTCGCGGCGAGCCATAGTGAACGCCTCTCGAATCCAGTCGAGCACCGCCGCCGTGCGCGGCTTCGACTCCTGTGGGGCGCCGCTGTTATTGCCGGGGCCCGGCACATTGACCGTAGCGAACACGACGCCGTCCACGGTCCATCGCAGATGCTCCGGGTAACCGCCCCCCGCCTGCCTGGCAACAGCGATCGGCCTCTGGCCCAGGGTCGAATCCGCCGCAAAGAAAAGCTCGCGTAGTTTTCCGAGGCGCTCGAGCGGATCGCGGCGCGCCCAGTATGCGCGGCCGCAGTCGATCCACTCGTTGTCGCCCGGTATATACACGAACGCGTGGTGCGAAAGCGCGAACGCCTCGCGGCGCTGGAGAAAAAGCGCGTCGCTGCACTCGCTCTGCGCACTTTTGAAATCCCCCACGTGCATGGAAAATGCCAGCCGCTCGCGATTCATCTCCGCGATCATCGAAATGAGCTGCGGCTCTTCAGCGGCGTTGTAGGGAATGTCGCCGAACGCGGCGAACGAAAATTGTGCGGCGGCCGCCGACGCGCAAAATACGAGCGATATCAGGAACGCAAAGGCTTTCCTGAAACGGTCATTCCGGCGCTCTTTGGAATGCCTGCCGCTAACGCCCCCCATCCTGGCTTCCCCCTGAATGGGAAGGGGATACTGGCGTTCGCCTGAATGACGACCGTCTTGCACTACTCGTCGAGCTTCTGGCGCAGGCGGTAAACGAGATCGAGCGCTTCGCGTGGGCTCAAGGCGTCGGGGTCAGCACTGCGCAAAAGCTCGAGCACGGCGTTCGGCGACGGCTCCGGCTGCGAGGCCGGTGCTGCGGCTGCAAAAAGATCGCGCTGGGGACTCGCCTTCAATCCGAGCTCTTCGAGCTCGGACAGTCTGCGCCGCGCGGCGCGGATGACGCTGCCGGGCACACCCGCGAGCTCCGCTACCTGAAGACCATAGCTGCGGTTCGCCGGCCCTTCTTCGACCGCGTGGAGAAAGACGATGCGGTCCTTGTGCTCGACTGCATCGAGGTGAACGTTCGCGACCTGCTTGAACTCCGCGCCGAGCGCCGTCAGCTCGAAGTAATGGGTCGCGAATAGCGTGTGGCATCGGCATTTCTCGACGAGATGACGCGCAATTGCCCAGGCCAAGGCAAGGCCATCGTAGGTCGAGGTACCGCGCCCGATCTCGTCCATCAGCACGAGGCTTTCCGGCGTTGCGTGATGCAGGATGTACGCGGCCTCGGTCATTTCGACCATGAACGTCGAGCGGCCGCCGGCGAGATCATCGGCTGCGCCGATGCGCGTGAAGATCTGATCGAGCGGTCCGAGACGCGCGCTCTTCGCAGGCACGTAAGAGCCGCAGTAAGCGAGGAGGGCGATCAGTGCCGCCTGCCGCATGTAGGTCGATTTTCCGCCCATGTTCGGGCCGGTGATGAGCAGCATCTGGCGCGTGGCCGAGAGACTCGCGTCGTTCGCGATGAAGTTCTCCACCTGCCCCTCGACGACCGGATGCCGGCCGGCTTCGATCTCGATGCAGCCGTCGTCGACGAACTGCGGGGGACTCCAGTTGAGCGCCGCAGCGCGCTCAGCCAGTGCTGCAAATACGTCGATCGCTGCGAGCGCGGCGGCGGTGCGCTGCAAAGCCGGAATATGGGGGCCGAGCTCGTCGAGCACTTTGTCGTAAAGAAATTTCTCGCGCGCCAGGGCACGCTCCTGCGCAGACAGCGCTTTGTCCTCGAACGCCTTGAGCTCCGGCGTGATGTAGCGCTCGGCGTTCTTGAGTGTCTGACGTCTTCGGTAGTCGTCAGGAACCTTGTCTGCCTGCGAGCGCCCCACTTCTATATAGAAGCCGTGCACGCGGTTGTATTCCACCTTCAGTGTGGAGATGCCGCTGCGCGAACGCTCGCGCGCTTCGAGGTCGAGCAGAAACTGGCCGCAGTTGTTCTGCAGGCCGCGGAGCTCGTCGAGCTCGCTGTCATAGCCATCCGCGATCACGCCGCCTTCGCGCACGACAGCCGCAGGCTCGGCGCGGATTGCATTGCGCAGGAGCGTCACGATCGCCTCGTCGGGCGCGA
>JBKJPI010000470.1:0-21964 GCA_046595235.1 Burkholderiales bacterium
AGATGAATGTCGAGCTCGTTCTCAAGGCTACGAAAGTCGATGGGGTGTATACCGACGACCCGACAACCCATCCGGACGCGGTGCGCTACAAGGATCTCACGTTCGATGAGGCGATCATAAAAAACCTCAAGGTTATGGATGCCACGGCGCTCACGCTGTGTCGCGACCAGAAGCTTCCTATCAATGTTTTCAGTATCTTCAAGCCGCACGCGCTGAGGCGGGTCGTCTTCGGCGAAGACGAAGGCACCATGGTGCACGTTTGACTGAACGACGGAGGAGCCCCTCATGATCGATGAGGTAAAGCAAACGGCCGAGCAGAAAATGAAGAAGACGCTCGAGTCACTTAAAAACGATCTCGCTAAAGTGCGCACCGGGCGCGCTCACCCGGGAATTCTCGATCACGTGATGGTGGATTACTACGGCACACCGACTGCCGTGCCGCAGGTCGCGAATGTCACGCTGCTCGACGGACGGACCATCGGCGTTACGCCGTACGAAAAAAAGCTCGCCGGGGCTATCGAGAAGGCAATACGCGACTCCGATCTTGGCCTGAATCCGGCGACGCAGGGCGATACGGTGCGTGTGCCAATGCCCGCCCTGACCGAGGAGCGCCGCAGGGACCTCATCAAGGTCGTGCACAAGGAGGGCGAAAGCGGCCGCGTCGCCATCCGCAACGTGCGCCGCGATGCCATTCAGCAACTGAAGGAGCTCCTTAAGCAGAAAAAAGTAGCCGAGGACGCGGAGCGCCGCGCCCAGGACGACGTGCAGAAACTCACCGACCGCTTCATCGCCGAGATCGACAAGCTTCTCCAGGCGAAAGAAGCGGATCTGATGGCGGTTTAGCGTGGAGGCTCACAAGAGTTCCACCCTCGGCATTCCCGATGCGCGCAATGTGCCCCGACACGTGGCGATCATCATGGATGGCAACGGGCGCTGGGCCAAGCAGCGTTTTTTGCCACGTGTTGCCGGACACAAACGTGGGCTCGAGGCCGTACGCGCGACGGTAAAGGCATGCGTGTCCCAGGGGGTCGAGTTTCTCACGCTGTTTGCGTTCAGCAGCGAGAACTGGCGGCGTCCGAACGACGAAGTGAACTTTCTGATGCAGCTTTTCGTGGCCGCGCTCGAGCAGGAGATCGAAAAACTTCACGCGAACGGCGTGCGCTTCCGGGCGATCGGTGACATTCAGCGGTTCGAGCCGCGTATCGTGAAGCTGGTCGAGCAGGCAGAGGCGCGCACGGCTGACAATGATCGCCTTCTGCTCACGATCGCGGCCAATTACGGCGGCCGCTGGGACATGATGCAGGCGGTCAACACGATGCTCCGCGACAAGCCCGAGCTCGCCCAGGGTTTCTCGGAGGCGGACGTGACACCGTACTTCTCGATGAGCTACGCACCTGAGCCGGACCTCTTCGTCAGGACGGGCGGGGAGCAACGCATCAGCAACTTTCTGCTGTGGCAACTCGCGTATACCGAGCTCTATTTCACCGATACGCTGTGGCCTGACTTCGATGCGGCAGCGCTCGAACGAGCCATCGTGTCCTATCAGGATCGCGAACGCCGTTTTGGACGCACCAGCGAACAGATCAAATCTTCAAAGCGCGTCGCACGCGCGTCGGCTGGTTGACGCTCTCAGCGCAGCGCGCTTCCACTTTCATCTAGGCAGCCATGTTTTTCACGCGCGCGCTGACCGCACTCATAGCCCTGGCGGTATTTGCAGGCGCGCTCCTCCTGCTTCCGCAGTGGCTGTGGTCGCTCTTCCTGCTGCCGATTCTTTTCATCGGGGCCTGGGAGTGGGGCGGCCTTGCTCGTTACAGCCGCACAGGTCGCATTGCATACGCGGGTTTCGTGTCACTTTGCGCGCTTGCGCTTCTATACGCCGTCCCGGCGGTGCGCGATATTCCGCCGGACGTGCCCGTATATGCACTGAGCTTCGCCTTCTGGGTCGCAGTCGTGCCGTTTTGGCTTCGCGGACGCTGGTCGGTGCGCAACCGTTTCGTTCTTGGTGCCGCCGGGTGGATTGCGCTCGTCCCGATGTGGCTGGCCGTGGTTCGTTTACAGTCGAATCCCTGGGCGCTGCTTCTTTTCATGTCGATCGTGTGGATCGCGGACACTGCAGCCTATGCAGCGGGCAGACAATGGGGGCGGCGCAAGCTCGCGCCGCTCATCAGCCCTGGAAAGTCGTGGGAAGGTGTAATCGGCGCCGCAGCCGCGGTGGGTCTTTACTACGCCGTTCTCTGGTTAGCGGTGCCCGCGGACAGCCGTTTGTTCCCCGCTGTGGCAGGACTTTTAGTCTTCGCGGTCCTCCTCGCGCTGAGTATCGAAGGCGATCTCTTCGAGTCGTGGATGAAGCGCCAGGCGGGCGTGAAGGATAGCGGCCACCTTTTGCCCGGGCACGGGGGAATTCTTGACCGGATCGATGGTCTTACTTCCACGATGCCTGCCGCTGCTCTCGCGCTCTTCCTGCAATGGTGAACCGGCTGCAGACGCTGACCATTCTCGGTTCGACCGGCAGCGTAGGTGTCAACACTCTCGATGTCGTTGCGCGTCACCCGGGCCGTTTCCGCGTCATTGCGCTGACGGCGCATACCCAAAGCGCGACCTTACTGGAACAGTGCCGCGAGCACCGGCCTCTGTACGCCGTTATTGCGCACGAACGGGCCGCCGCTGCACTCGCGGCGCAGATGAAGGCGGTGGCTCCCGACACGCGCGTTCTTTGCGGGCCTGAAGCCCTCGAGTTCGTTGCGTCATTGCCCGAAGTCGACACAGTCATGGCGGCGATCGTGGGCATCGCCGGCTTGCGGCCGACCTTCGCGGCCGCCGCGGCGGGCAAGAAAGTCCTGCTGGCGAACAAGGAGGCGCTCGTCACCGCCGGTCCCGTGCTGATGCAGGCGGCAAAGATCGGCGGCGCGACGCTGCTCCCGATCGATAGCGAGCACAACGCAATTTTCCAGGCGCTGCCGGGTGATTACTGCGGCAGCCTCGAGAAGGCCGGCGTTCGCCGTATTCTGCTTACCGCCTCCGGAGGCCCGTTCCGGCTCACGCCGCTGTCGGAGCTCGAGCACGTCACGCCTGAAGCCGCGTGTGCGCATCCGAACTGGGTCATGGGCCGCAAGATCTCCGTCGACTCCGCGACGATGATGAACAAGGGGCTCGAGGTCATAGAAGCGCGGTGGCTGTTCAATGCCCCGGCCAACCGCATCGAGGTCGTGATTCATCCGGAGAGCGTCGTCCACTCACTCGTCGAATACGTCGATGGCTCCGTTATCGCGCAACTGGGTAATCCCGATATGCGAACGCCGATCGCGCATGCGCTGGGTTTCCCCGACCGCATCGATGCCGGCGTTGATTTTCTCGACCTTGCACGAATTGGCGCGCTGCATTTCCAGCCGCCCGACATGAGTCGCTTCCCGTGCCTGCGCCTCGCCTATGCGGCGCTCGAAGCCGGCGAGAGCGCACCGGCCGTGCTGAACGCGGCAAACGAAGTCGCGGTTGAACGCTTTCTCGCCGGCGATCTTGGCTTTAGCGACATCCCCCGTGTTATACACGCCGTGCTTGAGCGCGCCGGAACCGTAGCGCTTCACACGCTTGCCGATGTACTCGCCGCAGATACCCACGCGCGTGAATGCGCGGAGCAATGTCTCTCCGAGCTTAAAGCGGACGCGCGTCGGACCGGCCGAGTCGCCTCGGCAGTTTTTCACAATGATGTGCGCGTAGCAGGTGCAAGGCCATGACTTTCATCAATACGATACTTGCGTTCGTGTTTACTCTCGGCTGTCTCATCGTTATTCATGAGCTTGGCCACTACTTCATTGCCCGGCTGTGCAATGTGAAAGTTCTGCGCTTTTCGCTGGGCTTCGGGAAGGCGCTGTGGTCGCGGAAGCACGGTGCCGACGGGACGGAGTGGGTGATCGCGGCCTTTCCGCTCGGCGGCTACGTAAAGATGCTCGATGAGCGCGAAGGCGAGGTCGAGCCACGCGAAGTGCACCGGGCTTTCAATCGTCAAACCGTGTGGAAGCGGTTTGCGATCGTGCTCGCGGGCCCTGTTTCAAATTTCCTCCTCGCGATCGCGCTCTACTGGGTTCTTTTCATGCACGGTGTCCCAGGCGTCAAACCGGTGCTCGGGCCGGCACCGAACGGCACGCCCGCGGCGGTCGCAAATTTCAAAGCGGGTGACACCATCACCCGCATCGGCGAAGAAACGGTCCAGACATGGCAGGACGCGCGCTGGGTATTGCTGCAGCACGCAGTCAACAAAAAGCCGGTAGTCATCACGACGCGCAGTCAGTCCGGCGAAGTGGCGCAGCGCGAGCTCGACCTTTCGCGGCTCACGCCCGCCGATCTCGACAGCGACTTTCTGCGCACGCTGGGCCTCGGGCGCCAGCAGCCGTCACTGCCCCCCGTCATCGGCAATCTCGTCGCTGGCGGTGCAGGTGAGCGCGGCGGACTCAAGCCCGGGGACGAGATCATCGCCATAAACGAACGCCGCACCGCGGCGTGGGAAGACGTGGTGAATGCGGTGCGGGCAGGCCCTGGCGCCAGGCTTCTGGTGGAAGTTCGCCGCGAAGGTTCTAGAACCGTGGAACTTGCGCTTACACCCGATACGCATACTGAGGCCGGCAAACCCGTGGGCCGCATCGGTGCAGGCCCGAAAATCGATCCGGCCGCGTTCGCGGATCTCACTACGGTTGTGAGCTACGGTCCGCTCGAGAGCATCGCGAAGGCTGTTTACAAAACGTGGGACACGTCTGTCTTCAGCTTGCAGATGCTCGGCAAGATGATCGTTGGTGAAGTGTCGCTGAAAAATCTGAGCGGTCCGATCACGATCGCGGATTACGCGGGCCAATCAGCGCAGATGGGTTGGGTGTCTTTTCTTCTCTTTCTCGCGCTGATCAGTATCAGTCTCGGAGTGCTCAATTTGCTGCCGATCCCTTTATTGGATGGCGGACATTTGATGTATTATATCTTCGAGGTTTTCAAAGGCAGTCCGGTATCGGACAAAGCCATCGAAATCGGGCAGCAGTTGGGTATGGCACTGCTGTTCGTCTTGATGGCTTTTGCTTTGTATAACGACATTACTCGTCTCATTAGCGGCTGATCGATGCATTTTTTGCGCGCCGGAATTCTGGCGCTTGCGCTTAGTAGTGTCCCGGCGCAGGCAATCGAACCATTTGTCATAAAAGACATTCGTGTAGAAGGCATCCAGCGCACGGAGGCCGGTACCGTCTTCAGTTATCTTCCCGTCAAAGTCGGCGATACGATGACGGACGAGAAGGCCTCGCAAACCATACGCTCGCTTTTCGCGACGGGGTTTTTCAGGGACGTCACAGTCGAAGCGGAGGACGGCGTTCTCGTGGTTCTCGTGCAGGAGCGCCCTTCTGTTGCACAAATCGAATTCACGGGGCTGCGCGAGTTCGATAAGGAGACCGTACTCAAGGCGATGAGCCAGATCGGTCTTGCTGAAGGTCGCATCTTCGACAAAGGCCTGCTGGATCGTGCGGAGCAGGAGCTGAAGCGGCAATACCTCTCGCGCGGCCGTTACGCCGCCAACGTCAATACGACGGTTACGCCCCTCGAGCGCAACCGTGTTGCGCTCAACTTCGCCGTCGACGAAGGCGACGCCGCCAAGATCCGGCAGATCACCATCATCGGCAACCAGGCCTTCAGCGAGCGTGAGCTTTTGCGTCAGGTGTCGCTTCGGACGCCGGGCTGGCTGACGTGGTACAGCAAGGCTGACCAGTACTCGCGCCAGAAGCTCGCCGCGGATCTCGAGTCGCTGCGTTCGTACTATCTCGATCGTGGATATCTCGAGTTCACGGTCGATTCGACGCAGGTGTCAATCACGCCGGACAAGAAGGACATCTACATCACCGTTGCGGTGAGCGAAGGCCCGAAGTACACAGTGTCCGAAATCAAAGTAGCGGGTGAGCTGCTGTTGCCGGAAGCCGAAATCCGGAAGCTGATTACGCTCAAGCCCGGCGAGGTTTTTTCGCGCGCGAAAGTTGCTGAATCGACGAAGGCGATCAGCGATCGACTGGGCAACGACGGCTACGCTTTTGCAAACGTAAATGCCGCCCCGGACCTCGACAAAGAGAAGCGTCAAGCCGCGTTCACCTTCCTCGTGGATCCGGGCCGCAGGGTCTACGTGAGACGCGTCAATATAGCGGGCAACAATCGCACGCGCGACGAGGTCATCCGGCGTGAGATGCGCCAGTTCGAGGGCGGATGGTTCTCATCGGAGAAGGTTGCACTCTCCCGGAGCCGTATCGACCGACTGGGTTATTTCACGGACGTCAATGTCGAGACGCCCGCAGTGCAGGGAACGACGGACCAGGTGGACGTCAATCTCTCGGTCGCTGAGCGTCCGACGGGTGCAGTTCTCCTCGGCGCGGGCATCGGCAGCGGCGAGGGCGTTATCCTTTCAGGTTCGGTTACTCAGCAAAACATCTTCGGATCCGGCAAGCACGTGTCCATCGGGCTCAACACGAGCAAGATCAACACGACGTACTCTCTTTCATACACTGATCCGTATTACACCGTCGAAGGCGTGAGCCGTGGCTTTGATCTCTATCTGCGGGAGATCGATGCGTCGAACAGCGGCCTTGGTAACTATCGCACGCAAACGCTGGGCGGCGCGGTTCGATTCGGCGTGCCGATCACCGAACTGGACACGATCAATTACGGCCTTGGCTATGAGCGAACGAAGATCGACACGTTTGTGGACAGCCCGCTCATTTATCTGGATTACGTGCGCGCGTTCGGCGCAAATAACGACGCTATCCTTGGTACCGTTGGTTGGACCCGCGACGGTCGAGACAGCCTGATTTATCCCACGCGGGGCACCTTGCACAAGGCAAACCTCGAACTCGGACTTCCGGGCGGCAGCCTCAATTACTACCGCGCTAACTACCAGTATCAGCGCTACTTCCCGATTTCCCGCTTATACACATTGATGCTCAACGGTGAGATTGGCTACGGCGACGGGTACGGGGATACCAGCACGCTGCCGTTTTTCAAGAATTTCTATGTGGGGGGCGTAAACTCCCTGCGCGGATTCAAGGTGTTCAGCGTCGGCCCGAAGGACGCGCAGGGCAACCCGCGCGGCGGAAGCACCAAAGTCCTCGGTAACGCCGAGTTTCTGTTCCCGTTTCCAGGTCTGCAGGGAGAGCGCAGCGCCCGCATGAGCGCCTTCTTCGATACCGGCATGGCCGGCGACAAGTACGACTTCAAGGAACTCCGCGCGTCGGCCGGACTCGGAGTGCTCTGGGTTTCCCCGATGGGACCGCTTAAAATAAGTATTGCGGCGCCATTGCGCGACAGGCAGGGTGACAAGAAGCAGTTATTCCAGTTTACGTTCGGCGGTGCCTTCTAATCGGCGTGTTGCTGCAGCGGGTGCGACCCGCCAGGCCAGGCACCGTGGAACTTGTTAAGGAGATCACATTGAAGTACTTCAACCCGACCATCGTTGCCGCCGCGCTCGCGCTGTTATGCGGTTCGACCGTGGTGCACGCGGCGGAGCTCAAAATCGGTTTCATCGATGCGGAACGGATCAACCGTGAGTCTGCTCCGGCCGAAGTAGCGAGCAAACGGCTCGAGAAAGAGTTTGCACCCCGTGCGCAGGAGCTCTCGCGTCGCGAGGCACAGATCAAGACGCTTCAGGGACAGCTCGAGAAAGACGCGATGACGACGAGCGAGAGCGATCGCCGGGGCAAGGAAAGCGAGCTCCAGCGGATCAATCTCGACTTCCAGCGTCTGCAGCGCGAGTATCGTGAGGATCTGAATCTGCGGCGGAACCAGGAGCTGCAGGCGCTATTCGAACGCGCGAACCGTGTCATCAAGGGCATCGCCGAGGCCGAGAAGTTCGACCTGATACTTCAGGAGGCGGTGTACCGCAGCCCGCGTATGGATATTACAGAGCGGGTTCTGAAGGCTCTCGCGTCGGAAAAATAAAAAGGGGGCGCGACTGCGAGCGCCCGTACTCGCGGTCATGACGAGCACGCCCACCCGCTACACACTGCGCGAAATCGCCGGGCGCTTCGGCGGTGAAATCGTCGGCGATCCTGAACTCATCGTGAGCAGGGTTGCAACGCTGGAGAACGCCGGTCCCGACGCCATCGCTTTTCTCGCCAACCCGAGATACCTTCGGCAGATGGAAGTGACCCGGGCAGGCGCCGTGATCGTGGGGCCTGCAGCGCGCGACGCGACGAGCGCGGCCCGCATCGTGTGCTCGAATCCTTATGCTTATTTCGCGCGCGTATCGGCACTTATAAATCCCCCACGTGAAGTCGTTCGGGGCGCGCATCCTACGGCACTCGTCGATGCGAGCGCCAGGGTGCATCCGGGCGCGGAGGTCGGCCCTTATGCCGTAGTGTGTCGCGGGGCAGAACTTGCGGAAGGCAGCATGATCGGCGCTGGGACATACGTGGGCGAGGGCGTTCGCATCGGACGCAACACGCGGCTTCATCCGTCAGTTACCGTGTACGACGGCTGCACCATCGGCGAACGCGGTGTATTGCACTCCGGGGTGGTTATCGGCGCTGACGGTTTCGGGATCGCCTTCGACGAAGAGCGCTGGGTGAAAGTGCCGCAGATCGGGCGCGTTCGCATCGGGGACGACGTCGAGATCGGTGCAAATACCACGGTAGACCGCGGCGCAATCGACGACACGGTGATCGAAGACGGTGTGAAGCTCGACAATCAGATCCAGGTCGCGCACAACGTTCGTATCGGTGCGCATACCGCGATCGCGGCGTGTACAGGCATCGCCGGAAGCGCGCAGATCGGGTCGCACTGCAGAATCGGCGGTGCGGTCGCGATCGCCGGCCATGTAGTCATCGCCGATCGTGTTGAAATTTCGGGCCACACAGCGATCACCCGATCGATAGATACACCGGGCGTTTACAGTGGCGTCTATCCATTCGAACCCAACGCCAAGTGGCGCAGGAACGCCGCGCAACTTCGTCACCTCGCAGAAATCGGGCGCCGCGTATCTGCGCTCGAGAACAGTCTCGAGAAGCTCATAAGGAACAAGCCATGACGTTTATGGATATTCACCAGGTCCTCGAATATCTTCCGCACCGCTACCCGTTTCTGATGATCGACCGGGTGCTTTCGTGCGAGAAGGGGAAAGTCGTAGCGCTCAAGAACGTTACGATCAACGAGCCCTACTTCGGCGGCCATTTCCCGAACCATCCGGTGATGCCTGGCGTGCTGATCATCGAGGCGCTGGCTCAGGCCGCCGCGATACTCACTTTCACCACCGAGGATCACAAGCCCGACCCGGGAATGGTCTATTACTTCGTGGGCATCGACAACTGCCGCTTCAAGCGCCCGGTCGTTGCCGGCGATGCGCTTCATCTGGAAGTGTCGCTCATCCGTCATGCGCGCGGCCTGTGGAAATTTCATGGCACAGCGCGTGTGGAGAATACTATCGCCGCCGAAGCCGATCTCCTGTGCACGATCCGCGCCGTCGAAAACGGCGGAAAACGTTAGCGACCCGGTGTGAACGCTACGGCGCGGGAGCGCATCCATCCGACTGCCATCGTTGACGCCGAGGCGCGACTTGCGACCGATGTAGAGATTGGTCCGTACTCACTCGTAGGTCCGCACGTCGAAATCGCGTCAGGCACGCGCATCGGATCCCACACCGTGATAACCGGCCATACGCGGATCGGCTCGCGCTGCGTCATCTCACAGTTTGCCTCGGTTGGCGAAGCGCCTCAGGACAAGAAGTATGGCGGCGAGCCGACGCGTCTGGAGATCGGCGACGACAACACAATACGTGAATTCGCGACGCTGAACCGGGGGACGGTACAGGGCGGGGGTGTTACACGTATCGGTAACGACAACTGGATCATGGCGTATGTCCACGTGGCACACGACTGCCTCATCGGAAACCGCACGATCTTCGCAAACAACGCCCAGCTTGCAGGGCACGTCCAGATCGACGACGACGTTATCCTCGGTGGCTTTACGCTGGTCCACCAGTTCGTCCGGATCGGCGCGCACGCCATCACCGGACTTGGGACGGCGGTGCTCCAGGATGTTCCGCCGTACGTGAAAGCCTCCGGCAATCCCGCACGCCCCTTCGGCATCAACAATGAGGGGTTGAGGCGGCGTGGATTCACCCCTGAGGCACTTGCTGCGTTGAAACGTGCCTACCGTACCCTGTATCGCTCGGGCCTTACGCTGGACGAAGCGAGACGGGCGCTCGGCGGGCAGATCGCAACGGCGCCTGAGCTTGCCCCGCTGCTCGACTTCGTCGCGGCTGAAGGCCGCGGCATCATCCGCTGAGCACGTCTTTACGCACAGCTCCGCTGCCCATGGGCCCGCTGGTCATCGGCATCGTGGCGGGCGAAGCCTCCGGAGACCAGCTCGGAGCACACCTCATGCGCGCGCTCATCTCGCGCCGGCCGGGCTTGAGCTTCGTGGGGATCGGCGGACCCAAGATGGAAGCTGCCGGGGCACGCATTCTCTTTCCAATGGAAAAGCTCGCAGTCCGCGGTTACGTCGAGGTAATCAAGCATTACTGGGAGATCGTCGGCATTCGCCGGCGCCTGCGCGACCATTTTTTAAGGGAGCCTCCCGCGCTTTTTATCGGCGTCGATGCGCCGGACTTCAACCTGGACCTCGAGATCGCCCTGAAGAAAGCCGGTATTCCGACCGTGCAGTACGTCGCACCCGCAGTCTGGGCGTGGCGGCGCGAACGCGTCCATAAGGTAAAGAAAGCAGTCTCTCTGCTCCTCACGCTTTTTCCTTTCGAGGCGAAGCTCTTCGAGGCGGCCGGAGTGCGGGTGCGTTACGTAGGACATCCCCTTGCGGACATGCTCGCTGAACTGCCGACGTCGGAAGCGGTGCGAGAGGAACTGCGCGTGCCGCTGGAGGTGCCCGTATTCGCGCTCCTGCCTGGCAGCCGCGTGAGTGAGCTCGAGCAGCTGGCGGAGCTCTTCGTACGCACTGCAGTGCAGATCAGCGAAACGTTGCCCGAGGCGCGCTTCCTCGTTCCCTTTGCGACGCGCGAAACGAAGCTCCTCTTCGAGGCAGCATTCAAGCGCGTGAGTCCGGAAGCGCTCAATCTGAAGATGCTGATCGGCCATTCGCTTGAAGCGATGGCGGCTGCAGACGTCGTGCTCGTCGCTTCGGGAACTGCAACCCTCGAGGCCGCGCTCCTGAAGCGGCCGATGGTGATTACCTACCGCGTGTCACGCCTCTCGTGGTGGGTCCTCAAGCCGCGCGCCTACTTGCCTGACGTGGGGCTACCGAACATTCTCGCAGGCGAGAGGATCGTGCCGGAGCTCCTGCAGGACGACGCAACGCCCGAAAACCTTGCACACACCATGGTCGCGCTTTATTCGGATGCGGACGAGCGCGCCAGCCTCGACGTTCACTTCGAACGCATGCGTGTAGCGCTGCGGCAGAACACGCAGGAGAAGGCCGCGGCCGCGGTCATGCCGCTCCTTTCCCGGGCGCGGGTCGCCTGACGGAATCGCTCACGAGCCGCTGCAATGCCTTGCGTTCACGAGCTTCGGTTACAAGATGTGCGCGTGACACGCTCGAGCGCCTGAGGCGTAGGTAGAATCCGGCGTCGCGTTCGGCACGATCGAGCAGGCGAGCGAGCGCCTGCTCGTCCTCATACCCGAAGTAACCCGGATGGCGAGCTCCGAGCATTCCGAGGTTGCCATCAATACGCGACGCGAGCACCGGAACATGCGCAGCGAGCGCTTCGCCCACAACGTTCGCGCCGCCTTCCATTTGGGAGCTGATGACCATCAGCCGGGCCCGTGACAGAACGCGAAGCGCGCGCCAATGCGGCAATTCGCCAAGCCACCGGTAACGCGGTTCGCGCTTCATCCAGCGCCGCGCCTCCGCTTCCATCCCACGACTCAATGCGGCGCCGATGTGGGTGACGCGAATGCGGCTCTCGTCCGGCAGCATCGACAGTGCGGCTGCAGCGCGAAACGGATCTTTCTCGTCGCGGAGGTGCCCGCTCACGACGACTTCGAAGCACGAGGCGAGAGGCCGTTGGGTTGCAATCGCGAGCGCTGACTGGTAGATGACGCGCGTTTTCGACCGTAGCGCGCGCGGCAAGGAGTCGACGCCGCGTGACTGAAGGACCACAAGACAGCTCGCCATATCGAGTGAGGCTTGCGCGCTGGCGTCGTCGTGAATATCGCGATAAAGGTCCGTGCCGGTGAGCGCAACGATCAGAGGCCGACCCGGGAACGCGTCATGGTATTTCCGAATCGATGGGTGACTGCGCCGTGCATGGAGTGCAATCAGGAGCTCGGCGGAGTTACCGCACCACTCCTGCTCCACGGTAACCTTGTGTCCGAGCGCGCGCAGGAAGCCCGCCCAGCGCACGGCCGTGTTCCGATTTCCGTTGCGTGAGTGCGGGGGCGCGGGTGTTACGAGCGAGATTTTCAAAGCGTCGAAGGCGGGCGCTAAACTCAACACTGTGACTATAGCAAAGCAGAGCTTGAAGATGGGTGATCACGCGCAATCCGAACCGCTCATGCAAATGCTGCTCGACGCACGCGGTCGCACGCTCGCACTCGTAGCGGATCTTTCCGGTGCGCAGCTTCTTGGGCCGCGTCTTGAGACCGTTAACCCGCCGCTGTGGGAGATGGGTCATCTCGCGTGGTTCCAGGAGCGGTGGTGCGTGCGCCGCCGAGCGGATGGGTCGCTCGGACCTTCGATATTGCCGCACGCGGATGCGCTTTTCGATTCCTCCGCCGTTCCTCACGACGACCGCTGGGATTTACCGCTGCCGGCGCTCGATTCGGTGCTGAAGTACATGGATACAGTGCTCGCGCGCGTCTGTGAGCGACTCTCGAAGAAAGACAGCGACCTGACATACTTCGCGCACCTTTGTGCCGAGCATGAGGAAATGCACTCAGAGGCGTTCACCTATACCCGCCAAACCCTTGGGTATTCACCGCCGCCGCGCGCTGGGGCCGCCGCACAGCCCGTTTCAGGTCCTTGCGGCGGAGACGTCACGAGTTCAGGTGGGGAATTCCTGCTTGGTGCGCCTCAGCGCGGGGACTTCGTTTTCGATAACGAAAAGTGGGCACACCGCGTCGAAATTGCCCCGTTCGGCATCGCACGAACCGCCGTGACTAACGCCGATTTTGAAGCTTTCGTCGAAGATCATGGTTACGCCCGGCGTGATCTCTGGTCTGCTGCCGGTTGGATGTGGCGGGAGGCCGAGGGTGCCGAATGTCCTGTGTACTGGGAGATGGCGGGACAGACCTGGCATGAACGCCGATACGATGCCTTGCGTGCGCTGAGCATAGAGGCGCCCGTCATGCACGTGAACTGGTACGAGGCGGAAGCCTATTGCCGCTGGGTCGGCCGGCGCCTTCCGACAGAGGCTGAATGGGAGTTCGCCGCGGCGGTAGACCCCCTGCGCCCCGGCATCAAAAACCGGTTCCCCTGGGGTGATCTGCCGGCCACCCTGGATCGCTCGAATCTATTTGGCGTCGCTGAAGGACCGATCGCTGTGAGTGCGCTTGCCAAAGGTGACAGCGCACTCGGTTGCAGGCAGATGATAGGCAACGTCTGGGAATGGACGGCGGATGCCTTCGGTCCCTACCCGGGCTTCGTTCCCGACCCTTATGCAGAATACTCGCAGCCCTGGTTCGGAAATCACAAGGTTCTGCGCGGCGGATCCCACGCGACGCGCGCCTCGATCATTCGTAACACCTGGCGCAACTTTTATACACCTGACCGGCGCGACGTCTTCGCAGGTTTCCGGACCTGCAGCGCATGACGAGCGGTGCGCCGCGGATCACGTCGCCGGACAACCCGCGCTTCAAGGGGCTGCTCAAGTTGCAGCAATCCTCCCGCGAGCGAAGGAAGGCAGGCCGCTCACTGCTCGATGGCGTGCATCTCGTGGCCGCGTATCTGCAGCACGTCGGCGCGCCCGAGGAGATCGTAGTTGCCGAGTCGGCACCACGGAGGGCGGAAATAGCGAGCCTCCTGTCGGACTGCGGCGTCGAGCCGCTGGTCGTTGCAGACGGGCTTTTCCGTACCCTCTCCTCTGTTTCCACCCCGACGGGGATTATTGCCGTTGTGAAAACGCCGCGGGCACCTGGGCTGCCTCCGGCACCCGGGCCCTGCATCATGCTGGAGGACATTCAGGACCCCGGCAATCTCGGCTCTATCCTGCGTTCGTCAGCCGCCGCTGGCGTGGAGGAAGTGTACCTCTCAGATGCATGCGTGCAGGCGTGGTCGCCGCGGGTTCTGCGTGCGGGGATGGGCGCGCATTTCGCGCTTCGCATTTACGAAGGCGTCGATCTTCATTCGCTGGTGGAATGCTACGGGGGTGCCGTGTTGGCGGCCGTGCGTGAAGCCGGAACGCCGCTCTATGAAACGGAGCTGCGCGGGCACGTCGCCTTGCTGTTCGGAAACGAAGGTGCGGGGCTCTCGGCTGAGCTTCAGGCCGCAGCGCATCAGACGATCAGTATTCCAATGCCCGGGAAGGCGGAGTCGCTGAACGTTGCGGCAGCGGCGGCTGTATGCCTCTTTGAGCGTGTGCGTCAGCTTGCTGCGGTCACCGGAACGTGACCGTGCTGGGGGGCCTCGCGAAGCGCTGCATCAGTAGATACGTCGCACGAGCTTTGCCTCGTGCACGATCGTCGTAGCAAGCTCCTCCACTGACTTGCTGGTGGCATCGAGGTAGGGAATGCCTTCCTGCCGCATCAACCCCTCCGCCTGTCGAACTTCGAAGTCGCAGTTTTCGAGCGTCGCGTACTTGCTCCCGGGCCGGCGCTCATTGCGAATCTGCTGGAGCCGTTGCGGCTTGATCGTAAGGCCTCGAAGGCGCCCGCGGAGCGATCTCAGCTGGCCTGGCAGTTGCATAGTGGTGAAATCTTCGGGGACGAGGGGATAGTTCGCCGCGCGAATGCCGAACTGCATGGCCAGATACAGACACGTCGGCGTCTTTCCGGAGCGGGAAACGCCCACCAGAATGATGTCTGCATCGGCAAGATCGCGCGTCGCGACACCATCGTCATGGCCCAGTGAGTAATTAACGGCGTCTATCCGGTGGTAATAATTAACGAGGTCGTTGGTGCTGTGGCTGCGTCCGATGGCGTGCGATGCCACCACGCCCAGCTCTTTCTCGAGCGGAGAGATGAAGATTTCGAAACAGTCGAGAAAAAGTGCATTCGCTGCACCGACGATTGCCGCAATTTCAGTGTTGACGAGCGTGCTGATCACGATTGGACGCACGCCTTCATCAACCGCACTCTGGTTGATGCGTGCGACGATTTCGTGCGCTTTCTCCTCCGTATCGACGAACGGCAGCGTCACCTCCTCGAAGCGGACGCTTTCGAACTGCGTCAGCAGGCTGTGGCCCAGCATTTCGGCTGTGATGCCGGTGCGGTCTGAGATGAAAAACGCGGCGCGTTTCTGAGCGGGCATGGGGGGAAGGGGAGGTTATGCTTCCGGTAAAATAGCGTGTTTTCCATTCCTGCACAAACAAGGCACCGCCAACTATGACTGATTCTTTAGTCCTCGACCTTGCTGAAGTACGCATGAGCGATGTCGCGGCTGTCGGTGGTAAGAGCGCCTCGCTCGGCGAGATGATCAGTCAGCTCACCGCGCGCGGCGTTCGGGTGCCCGGCGGCTTCGCCACGACAGCGCATGCCTATCGCGACTTTCTATCGCAGAAAGGACTCGATAAGCGCATTGCCACGCGGCTGTCCGCACTCGATGCTGAAGACGTAAAAGCGCTGGCTGCAGCCGGTGGTGAGATTCGCGGGTGGATTCTGGCGCAGCCTTTTCCTGCGGCGTTAGCGCAGGAGATCACCTCACGCTACAAAACACTTACGGCGGACTCGGCGCCCGGCGCGTCTTTCGCGGTACGCTCGTCCGCGACAGCAGAAGACCTGCCTGATGCATCGTTCGCGGGACAGCAGGAATCCTTTCTCAACGTGCAGGGCGTGGAAAATCTGCTTGAAGCGATCCGCCACGTCTTCGCGTCGCTGTACAACGATCGGGCGATCTCTTACCGGGTTCATAAGGGCTACGCACACGCCGATGTCGCGCTCTCAGCGGCCGTACAGCGTATGGTCCGAAGCGATCTTGCATCGAGCGGCGTCATGTTCACGCTCGATACTGAATCCGGCTTTGATCAGGTCGTTCTGATCACGTCTTCGTACGGGCTCGGCGAGACGATCGTGCAGGGCCAGGTAAACCCTGATGAGTTCTACGTCTACAAACGCGGGCTCGAAAGCGGCAGGAAGGCGATTCTCCGGCGAGGGCTTGGCTCGAAAGCGGTGAAGATGACGTATGCCGAATCTGCGCGTGCGGGCGAGTCAGTCCAGACGATTGACGTTCCTGAAGCGGAGCGCACGCGGTTTTCGATCACGGATGATGAAGTCGAAGAGCTCGCGCGTTACGCCGTGATCATCGAGAAGCACTACGGCAGGCCCATGGATATCGAATGGGGCAAGGACGGCACTGACGGCAAGATCTATGTCCTGCAAGCGCGGCCGGAGACCGTAAAGGCCGGCGAGCGCGTCGACATGCTGCGACGATATCACCTGAAGGAACGCTCGGAAGTGCTTACGACCGGCCGCGCGATTGGCCAGCGCGTGGGCAGCGGAAATGTGCGTCTTGTCGCCGACGCCGGTGAGATGGATCGCGTGCGCGATGGAGACGTGCTGGTTACGGACATGACGGACCCCGATTGGGAGCCGGTCATGAAGCGCGCTGCCGCGATCGTCACCAACCGCGGTGGCCGCACATGCCATGCTGCAATCATCGCCCGCGAGCTCGGGATTCCCGCCGTCGTTGGCTGTGGCGACGCAACGCGCATTCTGAAGGAAGGAAAGCCCGTCACCGTTTCCTGCGCGGAAGGCGATACGGGCTTCGTCTATCGCGGCATTTTGGAAACAGAAGTAATCGATCTTTCGCTGGCGAAGATGCCGAAGGCGCCCGTGAAGATCACGATGAATGTCGGCAATCCGGAGCTCGCCTTCGAGTTCCAGCGCCTGCCCAACGACGGCGTTGGCCTCGCGCGGCTCGAATTCATCATCGCGCGCATGATCGGCGTCCACCCGCGGGCCGTGCTCGCCTATCCCGATCTCTCCGCGGACTTACGCGTCGCGGTCGAGGAACACAGCGCAGGCTACGCCGATCCCGTCACGTTCTATGTCGAGAAGCTGACCGAAGGCGTGGCCACGCTCGGCGCAGCCTTCTGGCCGAAACCCGTGATCGTGAGACTCTCGGACTTCAAATCGAACGAGTACTCGAGTCTCACCGGTGGCGCCCGCTATGAACCTCACGAAGAGAACCCGATGCTGGGCTTCCGGGGGGCGTCGCGCTACATTTCGACATCTTTCCGGCAGTGCTTCGAGCTCGAATGCCGGGCGCTGAAGAAAGTGCGCGATGAAATGGGGCTTACGAACGTCGAAATCATGGTGCCGTTCGTTCGAACGGTTGCCGAAGCACGGCAGGTCCTCGAGCTCCTCGCTGCAAGCGGGCTGAAGCGCGGAGAGAACGGACTTCGCATCATCATGATGTGCGAGATTCCGTCGAATGCCGTTCTGGCGGACCAGTTCCTCGAGCATTTCGACGGCTTTTCGATCGGCTCGAACGATATGACGCAGATGACACTCGCGCTCGACCGAGACTCGGGCGGCGTCATCGCCGATGCCTTCGACGAGCGTGATCCGGCCGTGAAGCACATGCTTCATCTGGCGATCCAGGCCTGCCGCACAGCAGGCAAATATGTGGGCATTTGCGGACAGGGGCCCTCAGACCACCCGGATCTCGCGAACTGGCTGGTCGAGGAGGGCATCGAGAGCCTCTCGCTCAACCCTGACACCGTAGTCGAGACCTGGCTGTATCTCGCGAAGGCGGCATCGAAGCGCGTCTGACGGCGCGGCGCACAGCCCTGCACCGCTTCGCCTTACTGTGCTGAATCCTCGAGATGATGCGGCCATGTCGTTGGACGTGCTGCTCCATTGCAATGTAAAATGCGCAAACGTCTGCTAGTTATGTGATGACCAAATTCGTCTTTGTCACCGGTGGTGTAGTTTCCTCCCTTGGCAAAGGGATCGCTGCCGCTTCCCTCGCCGCCATTCTCGAATCGCGCGGCATCAAAATCCAGATGGTGAAGCTCGACCCGTATCTCAATGTAGATCCGGGTACGATGAGCCCATTCCAGCACGGCGAAGTCTTCGTGACCGAGGACGGAGCGGAGACCGATCTCGATCTGGGTCACTATGAGCGCTTCGTCCAGGCAAGAATGACGAGGCGTAACAACTTCACCACCGGGCAGATTTACGAAAGCGTCATCCGCAAGGAGCGGCGCGGAGACTACCTGGGCGGCACGGTGCAGGTGATCCCGCACATCACGGATGAAATCAAGCAGTTCATTCGCCGTGGCGCCGGCGACGCCGAAATCGCAATGGTCGAGATTGGTGGCACGGTGGGTGACATTGAGTCCCTGCCTTTCCTGGAAGCGATCCGGCAGATGGCTATCGAAGTGGGGCGAGACAACGCCTGCTTCATTCACCTGACGCTCGTTCCGTATATCGCTTCCGCCGGCGAGATCAAGACCAAACCCACGCAGCACTCGGTGAAAGGGTTGCGCGAGATCGGCATCCAGCCCGACGTGCTCCTGTGCCGGGCGGATCGGCCGCTGCCGGACGACGAGCGCAGGAAAATCGCGCTTTTCACGAACGTTGGCGTCGAAGCGGTGATCTCGGCCGTTGATGTGGACTGCATCTACAAGATTCCGTCGATGCTTCACGTGCAGGATCTCGACGGGATCGTCTGCCGCAAGCTCAACCTGGATCCGCCGCCGGCAGATCTGGCAGAGTGGGACCAGCTCGTCTACGCGCTCGACCATCCTACGCGCAACATCGACATAGCCCTCGTCGGCAAATACGTCGACCTGACCGAGTCGTACAAGTCGCTGTCGGAGGCGCTCATTCACGCGGGTATCCACACGCGCGCGAAAATCAAGATTCATTACATCGATTCCGAAAGTATCGAAACGAACGGTGTTGGCGCGCTCGCGCGCATGGACGCGGTCCTCGTGCCTGGCGGTTTCGGCAAACGCGGGGTCGAAGGAAAGATCAAGGCCATTCGCTACGCGCGTGAGAACCGCATCCCGTACCTCGGGATCTGTCTCGGCATGCAGCTCGCGGTCATCGAGTACGCGCGTCACGTCGTAGGCCTCGATCACGCGCACAGCACCGAATTCGAGCCCGAGACCCCGCACCCGGTCATTGCCCTCATTACGGAATGGCAGGACAGCGACGGGCGTGTAGAGCGCCGGGACATTCAGTCCGACCTCGGCGGCACGATGCGACTCGGTGGACAGGAGTGCGCACTTCAGAATGGCTCGCTCGCGGCTACTGTATACGGCGCCGACAAGATCACGGAACGTCACCGCCATCGGTACGAAGTCAATAACCACTATCTGCCGCGACTCCGCGACGCCGGTCTCGGCGTCAGCGGATTATCCACGCGCGAAGGTTTGTGCGAGATGATCGAGCTTGGCAATCACCCATGGTTCGTCGGCTGCCAGTTCCATCCGGAATTCACGTCCAACCCGCGTAGCGGCCACCCGCTCTTCAAAGCTTTCGTGCAGGCCGCTATCGACAACGCCGGCGCCGCCACGCCCCAGGCGGCAGAGCCGCAACGGCTCCAGAACATCGCGTGACCATGCAGTTATGCGGCTTCGAGGTCGGGCTGAACAAGCCTTTCTTCCTGATCGCCGGGCCGTGTGTGGTCGAGTCGCGCCAGCTCGCTTTCGATACCGCGGGTGAGCTGAAGGCAATCGCATCGAGCCTTGGCATTCCGTTCATCTACAAGTCGTCATACGACAAGGCGAACCGCAGCTCTATTCAGTCTTTTCGCGGTCTCGGAATGGATAAAGGGCTGGAGATTCTTGCGGACGTGAGGCGCGAGTTGGGCGTTCCCGTGCTCACCGACGTACATGCGATCGAAGAAATCGCGGACGTTGCTGGTGTCGTCGACGTACTGCAGACGCCCGCGTTTCTTTGCCGCCAGACGGACTTCATCTCGGCGGTCGCATCGGCGGGTAAGCCCGTCAACATCAAGAAAGGGCAGTTTCTCGCGCCCGGCGACATGAAGAACGTCGTCGACAAGGCTCGTCACGCTGCGAAAGCGGCCGCACCACACGATTCAGATGCCGGAAACCACATCATGGTGTGCGAGCGTGGGGCGTCTTTTGGCTACAACAATCTGGTATCCGACATGCGCTCGCTCGCGATCATGCGCGATACCGGATGCCCTGTAGTGTACGACGCGACGCATTCGGTGCAGCTGCCGGGCGGTCAGGGAAGCTCGAGCGGCGGGCAGCGCGAGTTCGTTCCCGTACTCGCGCGGGCTGCGATCGCAAGCGGTGTCGCCGGTGTTTTCATGGAGACCCATCCGAATCCCGCCGAGGCGCTGTCGGACGGCCCAAACGCATGGCCGCTTCAGCACATGAAGGCGCTGCTCGAAACCCTGAAGCGGCTCGACGAGGCGGTAAAGCGCGCTGGTTTCGCCGAAGACCTCGTCTCAGCCGATCACCAAAACAGGAAGTCACCGAACGCATGAGTGCCATCGTAGACGTTATTGCCCGTGAAATTCTGGATTCCCGGGGCAACCCCACCGTTGAAGCGGACGTGTTGCTGGAATCGGGTGTGCTCGGGCGCGCCGCCTCACCGTCGGGCGCATCGACCGGAAGCCGCGAAGCGATCGAGCTTCGTGACGGCGACAAGAAACGCTATGGCGGCAAAGGCGTGCTTAAAGCGATCGAGCACGTGAATACCGAAATATGCGAAGCCATCATCGGCGTCGACGCGACCGAGCAGAGCTTCGTCGATCGCACGCTCATCGACCTGGACGGCACTGAGAACAAGTCGCGCCTTGGTGCAAATGCAATTCTCGCGGTGTCGATGGCCGTAGCCAAGGCCGCAGCCGAGGAAACAGGCCTGCCGCTCCACCGGTATCTCGGAGGCGCAGGCGCGATGGCAATGCCGGTGCCGATGATGAACGTCATCAACGGCGGCGTTCATGCCGACAGCGGCCTCGACATGCAGGAATTCATGCTGCTTCCGCTGGGCATGGAATCGTTTCGCGAGGCGCTGCGATGCGGCGCGGAAGTGTTTCACACATTGAAGGGCATCCTGCAGGAGCGCAGCTTCTCGACCTCGGTCGGTGACGAGGGGGGCTTCGCCCCCCGCCTGCCGAGTCATGAAGCTGCGATACAGGTGATCCTCGAAGCGATCGAGGCCGCGGGGTACAGTCCAGGCGATGAAGTTGCGCTTGCGCTCGACTGCGCAAGCTCGGAGTTCTACGCAGACGGCGTGTACACGCTTCGTGCGGAAGGCGCGGCGTTGTCACCGGCGCAGCTCGTCGATTTTCTCGCGAACCTGGCTGACAAATATCCGATTCTTTCGATCGAAGATGGAATGGCGGAGAACGACTGGGAAGGCTGGAAGCTCCTCACCGACCGACTTGGCGATCGCGTCCAGCTGGTGGGCGACGATCTTTTCGTGACTAACACGCGTTACCTCGAGCGCGGCATTCGCGAAGGCATTGCGAACTCGATTCTGATCAAGGTGAATCAGATCGGGACACTGACGGAAACCTTTGCCGCTATCGAGATGGCCAAACGTGCCCGCTACACGGCCGTTGTCTCGCATCGGTCTGGCGAAACTGAAGATACGACGATCGCGGATATCGCGGTCGCAACCAATTCAATGCAGATCAAGACGGGGTCCCTGTCGCGGTCCGACCGCCTTGCGAAATACAACCAGCTCCTGCGCATCGAAGAAGACCTCGGCGACACCGCTACCTACCCGGGCCGGGCTGCTTTTTATCAGCTGAAGGCGGCCAACGGAAGATGAAGCTGCTCAGCCTTGCGCTCGCGGGGCTTCTGTTGCTGATCCAGTATCCGCTCTGGCTCGGCAAAGGTGGCTGGCTGCGCGTGTGGGAA
>JBKJPI010000472.1:0-4344 GCA_046595235.1 Burkholderiales bacterium
GAAGTCAGCATGCCGGTTTTGAGTTGCACGCAGCCAGGTATATTGAAGCTGCTTGTCACGCCAGAGAGTCACCAGGCTGTCGAATTGCGCTCCCAACGCGTCGCGACAATGTGCGGCGGCCGATGCGTAATCAAAGAGTGTCCCATACGCATCGAAAATACATGCGCGGACGCCTGTAACCGGAATTTGCGGCATATCCACTTTCTCCTCTCAGGCTGACAGGACTTGAGGTGATGTGCGACGCCGTTTACGCGCTTTGGGTAACTCTCAAGTCTCACGCATTTCTTGGGCCGTAACACCCTTGCCGGAGTTGTCGGCATACTTCTTCCAGCTTTCAATCAACTGCGGGACCGTCCGCTGTGTCGCCTGCACCGTGGGCAACTCCGACATGGCAGCTATCCAGGCGCGCAACCGTTCGCACTCTTGCGGCACGACGAAACCGCGATAATGCTCAAGCACTGCGAAACGCTGAACGTGGGGAAAGAAGGTGAAATCGACGAGGCCAGGTTTTGCACCGAGCCAGAACGGACCGGGCGACAGCTTACGCAGTCCCTGGTCTTCCATGAAAACTGCCGCTTCGGTCAGTCGACGCCGGTGCAGCGCCCGCCCTTCATCATCCTGATGCAGCATCATCTTGTAGATGTGCGGCACCATGCGGTTGTTCGCAAAGTCGATCCACACGCGCGCTGTCGCCCGCCCCACTGGATCACGCGGCAGCAGCGGCGGCTCGGGAAATACTTCGTCGAGATACTCGTTGATGACGGCCGACTCCCAAATCACCGCGCCATCATGCCGGATCACCGGCACCTTGCCGTACGGCGACACCTTCAAAAACCAGTCCGGCTTGTCATTGAGGTCGATTTCCGTAAATACGAAGTCGATACCCTTTTCCAGCAGCACCATACGCGAGCGCTGAGCGAAGGGACATGATTTGGAACTGATGATTTCTACTTTCATGGTGCGGTCCTCGCGCAAGTAGAGCGCTGTCAGATCAATATGTCGAAATTATCAGACTTAGGAGCAAACGTTACTCTCGAGTCATTTTCGCATGGCAAAGTGATGGCCCGTGCACGGGCCACGGTCGAGCGCCATGCCGCGAAGCGCCAGCGAAACACCGCTTGAGTGGGCGCGCGCTGCCCATACCGCACACCGGGCACATTGTTAATTATCGCGAGACGAAGAACGCAATACGCATCCTGCGGTGGTATCGCAGCAAGCAGAACATACCTCGGTAATCCTCACGACCTCTATTCCGGAGAGGACAATCGAGTCAGGACTCGAATAGCGCAATAGATGCCCGCTTGTAGTGCGCCGTTCACCATCATGGAGCGCTCGCTGTCGCCAGCATCGAGGCAATGAAGGGCGCCCAGTCTGCGTTGGGCTCCCACACTTCCCTCATCGGGGCGAATGCGCGCTCGGTGTCCCAGCCCTGGCGCAGGACGCGATACAGGCCTAGGAAAGCGGTGACGCGCTTGTTCGCGGCGCAATGAATCAGCATCCGCTTATCCCGATGCGCATCCATCGCGTCGAAGAACGCCTGCAGGTCGGCCAGGGTGGGCGCATCGAAGCGCACCGGAATGTGAACGTACGTCATGCCGAGCGAAGCGACACAGCCCGCTTCGTCGGGAAGGGAATACCGCGGATCATCGTGCAGCGCGAGGTTGATGACCACTTCGGTGCCTTCGTGCGCGACCGCCGCGAGCTCTTCGACCGAAGGCTGGCCGGAGGTCACGAGCGCCTCGTTGATCCGCATGTAACTGATGATGTCGGTGATGCGTGCGTCGCTCATTGCCAGTCAGCCCGGGGTCGTTGATCGCGACAGCGCTTGCGGTAAGCTCTCAGCCTCACGAATATAACTCCGGAGCACGAATGGCGTCATCATCCGCAGGCGCACCACGCGCGAAAGTCGAGCATCTCGAAGGCACCGAATGGCAGAACGCGCGATCGTTCTGTCCGGCCGTTGTCACCGAAGGCGGCCGCACGGTCTGGCTCGCCGGTCAGACGACGCTCGTCGACCTCGACGGGCAGGACATCACCGGCAACTTCGAGGCGCAGGCCCGAACGATATTCGCACTGATCGACCGCACGCTGAAACGCGCCGGCGGTGAGCTGGCCGATCTCGTCACGATGACGGTGTTCATCAACGACCCCCGGAACGGCGACCGGTTCGTGCAGATCCGCAACGAGCACTTCCCGGGGGGCCGCTTTCCCGGAAGCGCGCTCGTCACGGTATCGAACTTTGCACGCCCCGGCTGTGTGATCGAGATCCAGGCTATCGCGGTAATTTAACCGGCACCGACGCGTCCCACGCCGTCACACAGCCTGATCCGCCGCACATAACGCACGTATCTCCAGCGCCCGCAACTCGTGGCACAGACGATTACCGAAAAAATTCTGTCCCGGGTGATGGGCAGACCGGTTACGCCCGGAGAGATCATTTATCCGCAGCCGGACCTCATCACCACACATGATTGGTACGTGGTGAACTTCGACGCGGCGTTGCGCAAGCTGGCGGTCGATCGCCTGCACGCGCCCGAAAAGGTGCTGATCTCCACCGATCACGAACCCGTGGCAGTGAGTGCACAGGCTGCAGCACGCCAGCGCACGGTGCGTGACATCGTACGCAAATACGGCATCCAGCATTTCTACGATGTCGGGCGCGGCGGACACGGCCACATCTTCCCCATGGAGCTCGGCTACATCGCGCCCGGCATGCTGGTTCTCGCGTACGATCCGCATGTAACGAATTACGGCGCCGTCGGTTGCCTCGGAATTTCGCTCGTTGTGGAAATCAGCGAAGTGCTCGCCTGCGGTTCCGCGTGGATACGCGTGCCGGAGACCGTGCGCGTCAACCTGCACGGTGAATTGCAGCGCGGCGTCACCGTGCGCGATGTGGCGCAACGCATGATCGGCGATCTCGATGCCGATCTCGTCGACTACACCGTCGTGGAGTTCGGGGGCACGGCGCTCGCGCACATCGATGTGGACCGCCGGATGACGCTGTGCAATACGCCGGTCGAGCTCGGGGTAAAGTCGGCGCTCTTTGAGACCGATGCGCTGACAGAAACGTGGCTGAGGCCGCGCATCGGTGAGCGCTTCCAGCACATGAGAAGCGACGCGGGCGCGCACTACAAAGCTGTCATCGACTACAGTCTCGCCGTCGTGGAGCCGCAGGTCGCGGCGCCTCCGACGCCCGATAACGTGGTGGGCGTATCTGCGGTTGCCGGCACGAAGGTCGACTATGCATTCATCGGCTCCTGCGCGAATTCATCACTCGCCGATCTGCGCGATGCCGCCGGCGTATTGCGCGGACACACCGTCGATCCGACAGTGCGACTGATCGTGACGCCGGGAACCCAGAAAATCGCCGCAGAGGCTGCCGCGGAGGGCCTGATCGGAGTCTTCATAGACGCCGGTGCGATCCTCACCGCGCCCGGCTGCGGCCCTTGCGCAGGCGGACGGATCGGCCCTCTCGCGCCCGGGGAAGTGTCGATCAATACCGGAACGCGCAATGACCCGGGGCGCCTCGGCCCGCGTGATGCCGAGATCTACCTGGCGAGCCCACTCACCGTAGCGGCGTCCGCCATCAAGGGGCGCATTACCGACCCGCGCGAGATCATCGGCTGAAGCATGCAGCTGACCTACCGCGGAAGGTGCTGGAAGTTTGGCGACAATGTCGGCGTCGACGGCGACATGATGCCGCTCGAGTTCGCGCTGCAGCGCGAGACGCGTCTCGAGACGCTCGCGCCGTACGCGATGACGGGACTCGATCCGGATTTTCCGAAGAAGGTGAAAGCCGGCGACATCGTCGTCGGGGGAAAACGCTTCGCGCAAGGCAACCCGCATATCCAGGGACTGCTCGGTCTGGCTGCGCACAGGGTCGGTCTCGTGTGCGAGTCGATCCCGCGCGGCAGCCTGCGCAATGCCATCAATGCCGGCCTGCCGTTGCTGCCTGCATGCCCGGGCGTTTCGCAATGCGTCGAGTCGGGCGATGACGTTGAAGTCGACTTCCGCCGCGGCCGGGTGCGCAACCTCACACGCAATACCGAGCACGGGTTCGAACCGCTGCCGCAGGCACTGCTCGAAATCGTCATGGCGGGTGGATGGGAACCGGCGCTGAAACGGCGCCTCGCCAAGACTTAACCGATTCAAGGGAGGATCCAGCAATGCATGGAATAACGACTGCCGCGGCGTTTGCCGTCTTATTGCAGGCTGCAAATGCAGCGGCGCAAGTGCCGTCCGCAGGCCCGGCGTACCCGAGCAAACCGGTGCGTTTTGTCGTGCCGTTCGCGAGTGGCGGCGGCGTGGATATTTCCAGCCGCATTCTGGCGCAGCGCATGCGCG
>JBKJPI010000639.1:0-15227 GCA_046595235.1 Burkholderiales bacterium
CACGCCCGTTGATATGCTGCGGTAAGATACAGCGCGAGTCCGGCCTTCCCCTATAGATGCGAGGCATTCCGATGATGATCCCGCGATTTTCCACCGCCGCTCATTTAAATGGGGGCACTGCGCTGGTCATCATGGCGCTTTCGGCGTGTGCGGCGCTGGAGCCGGCGCCTGACTATCGCAACGTCGTCGTCAGTGCCGATCGCATCGACGCTGACCGCATACTCGATCAGCGGCGCGAGCCGCAGAAACTTCTGGAATTTTATGGCGTGCGCCCAGGCATGCGCGTGCTCGACATGAGCGCCGGCCGCGGTTACAACGCGGAACTTCTCGCTCGCGTGGTGGGGCCGAAAGGGCGCGTGTATGCGCAAAGCAGCCCCGCGCTCACGTTCCCTGCGTCGAAGACCGCGTTGGAAGAACGCCTGAAGACGCCGGTTATGACGAACGTCGTATCCGTCGTACGTGAGTTCGAAGATCCCGTGCCGCCCGAAGTGCGCAGCCTCGATCTCGTCACGTTCAATTTCAACTATCACGACACGGTCTGGCTCGGAACCGATCGCGCACGGATGAATCGCGCGGTGTTCGAAGCGCTGAAGCCCGGTGGTGTTTTCATCGTCGCCGATCATTCTGCGAAGCCGGGGGCCGGGGCCGGCGCGGCCAAAAGCCTTCATCGCATCGAAGAAAGCATCGTCCGCGACGAAGTGCAGGCTGCCGGATTTCGCCTGGTCGAGTCAGGCAATTTCCTGCGCAACACTGATGACACACGCGAGCTTCCCGTCTCCAAGAACACCGTTCGCAACGACGAGTTCGTTCTGAAGTTCGTCAAACCATGAAGCCCATTTTCGTGAAAAAGACGCAGGTAATGACTCGGGTTCTCGTCTCCGCTGCAGCGATCGCGATGCTGCATGGGGCGTCCGCCGTGGCCGCTGACCGGGAGCTCGAGCGCACAGGCGGCCCTTTCGTGCCGACGCCGCAGGTCGTCGTTAACGAAATGCTTCGCATGGGAAAGGTCGGACCCGGCGATTTCGTCATCGATCTGGGTTCCGGCGACGGCGTCATCGTGCTGACGGCTGCGCGCGAGCTCAAGGCGAGCGGTTACGGCGTCGACATCGACCCCGACCTCGTGAAAAGGAGCAACGCCGAGGCCACTCGTCTGGGCGTCGCGGACCGCGCGTCGTTTCACGTGCAGGATGTCTTCAAAGCCGATCTCTCGAAGGCGAGTGTGATCACGCTGTACCTGTTGCCTTCGATGATGGGAAATCTTCGCACGAAAATATTTCTCGAGCCGCGTCCCGGCACGCGAGTGGTGTCGCACGACTACAACTTCGACGAGTGGAAGCCGGACGACTACGTGATCCTCGACGTGCCGGAGAAAGAGAAAATCAATGGGATTCCGAAAGCCACGATCATGCTATGGATCGTCCCTGCCAAGGTCGGCGGTGCGTGGCACGTCAGAACCGACGCTGGGGAACTCTATGATGTGACCCTTCGCCAGCAGTACCAGGTGCTCAGCGGAAACGCGATCGCGCAGGGGAAGCCGGTCAATCTGTCGGCCGCCGGTCTACGCGGCGACGAGATCTATTTCACCGTGGGTGAAGGCGCCGCGAGACGACAGTTCAAAGGTTCGGTCGCAGGCGACGGCATGCAGGGCACCGTCGAGCTCGGCGGCGGGCGCACAGCCCGCTGGACGGCTAAACGTTAGTTCACCAGCAGCGCGGCGGGCGCGCCGTGCACCACTTCTTTTCTGTAGATCATCTGCATTCGCGCGAAGTCGTGCGCGGCCGGGTTCATTGCGTCGGCGATCACGCGACCGCCGTCGAAGAGCGCCGACGTGAGCGGTAAGGGCGACGACAGCATGTTCCAGAGTGCCCGATCGTGCCGTGGCGGCACATAGTCGAACGTGACCTGCGCCGGCCGTGGCAGTGGCCGCGCCCCTGCGACGACGAAACTGTTCACGTGAGTCCCCGTCCATTGCGGGCGATAAAGCGCAAGGTGGGGCAGTGTGCTTTTGAGCGTCGTCAGGAAATGCGCATAGGCGCTGTTCTGTGTGCGATCGGCGAAGGTATTGAAAACGGCAATGCCATTGGCGCCCAGACACTGCCGCAGGTCCTCAAAAAACTCGCGCGTCACGAGATAGTCCGGTGTGCCGTCGCCGTGGAAGAGATCGATGACGACCACGTCATAGCCGCCGCGGCATTGACGTACAAAAGTTCGCGCATCCGCTTCGTGGGTGCGAACGGCTGCCGCATCGAATCCAAAATGCGCCTGCGCGACCCTGGGCGCGACGGGGTCGACATCGACGACCTCGACAGCAGCACCGCGTTTCGCCAGCGCCATCGGCACCACGCCGGCACCGAGTCCAAGCACCAGAGCGCTGCGCATGGCAGGCCGATAGGACGCTGCCAGGCCTTCGAGCGCATAGGTGTAGAACGAGGTCGAGCGCTGGCCTGAATCGACGCTGTTCTGGGTGAGGCCGTCCTGGAAATAGAGGCGTACGAAACGTTCGCTTCCAGGATCCGCATCACTTCGTAAGACTTTAACCGTCCCGAACAGCGACTTGAAGCTGCCTTCGACCCGCCACTGCGTGCCGAGCCACGAATACGGACCCTGCCGTCCGGTGTAAGCGTCGGCCCCTAGCAGCAACGCGCCGCCGGACAGGCACGCCGCTGCTGCCGTTGCGGTGATGAGGCCGCGGCCGGCAATTTTGTCGCGCTCGAGCATGCTGATGGCGAGCGTGAGGAGGCCGAGCACGATCGCGATGCAAAGCACCGCAGAAAAATTGCTTATGTAAGGTATCAGTCCGAAGGCTGTAAGTACGACGCCCGCGACGGAACCGAGCGTGCTCACGAAGAAAACGTTGCCGGCCCCTGCGTCGGCGGAGCGCCCAGCCACGCTGCGATCCATGAGGATTGCAACGAGCAGCGGATTCATTGCAGACGCGGCGACGAGAGGCACGAAAAGCAGCAGGAGACACGCTGCGAACGCGCCGCCGACAAGTGTCGCTCGGGCAAGCGCGCCGAATGCGAACGGATAGACGAGGCACGCGGCGACGATCGCGAGCGCCGCGATGGCGGGCATGACCGCGTATGCACGCAGGAGGCGCGCTCTGGTAGCGGCCGCGCTTGCCGCAAGCCGTCCACCGAGTCGGTAGCCGATTGCCAGCGACACCAGGGTGATCGAAAGTATTCCGGTCCAGATGTAGAGGCTGACGCCGAAATAAGGCGTCATGATGCGCGAGGCAAGAAGCTCCAGCGCGAGTATCGCGGCGCCCGACACGAAGATGATTGCGTACAGCAGCATGTGGGGCGGGAAGCTATAATGCGGGGCTGCAAATTTACCATGGCCGCTGGCGACTCAAGATCGCGAACGCGTCCATTCCAGTCATCGGAGATATCCTTGTTCCAGTTTGGAAATGTTCAACCGCTGCGGCTATGCCGCGCGGCTCTTGCAACGGCCGCGCTGACACTGCTTTCATCGTGGTCTGCGGCGGATGGTGCGGCCACCAGCGTGCCTTATGTGCCGACGCCGCAATCAGTCGTCGATCGCATGCTGGAGATCGCCAACATCGGGCCGCAGGATTATCTGATCGACCTCGGATCCGGCGATGGGCGCATTGTCGTCACTGCCGCGGCCAGACATAAGGCGCGCGGATTCGGCGTCGACCTGAATCCCGCGCGGATTGTCGAAGCTGAGGAAAACGCGCGCAAAGCGGGCGTCACCGATCGCGTCGCGTTCTATCAGCGGGATCTCTTCGATACCGATCTCGCGCAGGCAAGTGTCATCACGATGTACTTGCTGCCCCGTGTCAATCTCGAGCTGCGTCCGAAGCTTCTGGAGCTCAAACCCGGAACCCGTCTCGTGTCGCACGACTTCAGCATGGGCGACTGGAAACCCGATCATCACGAAGACCTCGACGCGCCGGGCAAGTACGGGGGCTCGGGCGGGCGCAGTGATATCTATCTGTGGATCGTGCCGGCGCAGGTTGCGGGCGTCTGGCAGTCGGAACTCTCGCTGCGGGGCAAGCCGCTGAACTACGAGATTGCGCTGGAGCAGCAGTTCCAGACGGTGACCGGGGCGGTGAAAGTCGGCGGTCGCACGGTTTCGCTGCAGAACACGAATTTGCTGGGTGAGAACCTGTCGTTCGAATTTACAGCCGACCTTGGCGGCGGACCTGTAAAACACGTGTTCAGCGGCATCGTCACCGGCGCGCTCCTGAGCGGCACTGCGGATCTCAATGGCGCGCGCGTGCAGGCGCGGCAGGACTGGAGCGCAAGGCGCTCGAGCCGCAGCGCCGCGGGCGGCGATCGCATGCGTGCAGCTCAGGCAGGTGGTCAATGAGAAGAGAAGCAGATTCAGCACACCGCTGCGTCCTGGCGGCACTTGCGTGTGCGTGTGTGCTGATGGCGCCGGGCGTCGTAGCGCAGGATTATGGCGACACGCCATACGTTCAGACGCCGCAGAATGTCGTCGACAGGATGCTCGAAGTCGCAAAGGTGAGCGCGTCCGATTACGTGATCGACCTGGGGTCCGGCGATGGACGCATGGTGATTACCGCTGCGAAAAAATACGGTGCACGCGGCTTCGGCGTCGATCTCGACCGGAGGCTCGTAACCCTGAGCAACCGACTCGCCGCCAAAGCGGGTGTTGCCGATCGTGCGACCTTCTATGAGCGAGACATCTATCAAACCGATCTGAGTCCTGCTTCGGTCGTTACGATTTATCTGCTTCCCGAAGTCAACCTGATGATGCGCCCGAAGCTGCTTTCGATGCTGAAGCCGGGAACGCGCGTCGTATCACACGACTACGACATGGGCGAATGGCCGCCGGACGTAACCTTTACGATGGATGCTCCCGGCAAACCGGTCGGGCGCGATCAGAAGAGCAAAGTGTTCTATTGGGTCGTTCCGGCGCGCGCCGCAGGGCGTTGGGTGTGGCGCTCTCCCGCCGACGCAGGCGCGCGTCCATTCGAGCTCTCGCTCAATCAAAATTTTCAGAAAGTCGAAGGCACTTTGACGGCCGAAGGAAAAGCTGTGCCGATCGAGGATGCGAAACTGATCGGCGACCGGCTCACCTTCGTTGCGCAGGTCGATCAGAAAGGCGCAACACGTTATGAATACGAAGGGCGCATGGTCAATAACGCGCTCGACGGTGTGCTGCGCATGACGCGAGCCGGCGCCCCTGCACGCGAGCAGCCGTGGAGCGCGACGCGCACCGAAGTGTGGGAGCCCCGGCATTTCACACTTCCGCCACCCACACTCATACCTCCGCAGTGAGGCGGCTGGTGAGTCACAGCAGCGAGCGGGCGCGCGCGACGCTCCATGGCATTGCGTTCGTTTTCCTCAGTTTGCTCCTCCCGGCTGCAGCAGCCGCTGTGCTCGACGTGCCGACGCCGTACGTGCCGTCGACGCAGTCGAATGTCGACGAGATGTTGCGGCTTGCGCAGGTTCGGCCGAACGATGTGGTCTACGATCTCGGCTCCGGTGATGGGCGCGTGGTAATTTCGGCAGCGCGCGACTGGGGCGCGCGCGGTGTTGGCGTCGAGCTCGACCCGAAACTCGTCGCGGAGAGCCGCGAGCTTGCAAAGCGCGATGGCGTCGCGGATCGGGCCGTGTTCCACGAAGGCGACGTGCTCAAAGCGCCTATCGCCGATGCGACTGTTGTCACGATGTATCTCCTGACGCCGCTCGTTAACCGTCTTCAGCCGAGACTTCTCGCAGAGCTAAAGCCCGGCACACGCATCGTCGCACACGATTACGGCTTCGCCGATTGGAAGCCCGACCGTCACGTACACGTTTCGAAAAACTTCTATCTATACGTAGTGCCCGCTCACGCTGCCGGTAAGTGGCAGCTTACGGTGTCGCTGCCTGCAGGACCGCGTGAATACGAGCTCGAGCTTGCACAGCGCTTTCAGGAGATCAAAGGCGGCGCGCGCGTCAGCGGTGGTTACCTGCCGGCGTTCGAGGCGAAGCTCACGGGCGAGCGCATTGAGTTCGTTCTGATGGACGATCATCTGAACTACCGGTTCGAGGGTCGCGTTTCGACGCACGAAATTGAAGGTGTGGTCCGCTGGGGCCATGGCCCACGCCAGCAGGAAGGCACATGGCGAGCGACGCGCCTCACTACGATTACGGAAGGTTAGGCGGAGAATGCACCGCAAGCACGAGGCCCAGGCAGTCAGCCGCCGACAGTTCCTCGGCAGGGTTGTCGCAGTAGGCGCCGCGACCGCCGTGCCGCTCATCGCGCATTCGCAGTTCTTCGACGTGCCCTTCGTGCCCACACCGCAGGTCGTCGTGGACGAGATGCTGCGGCTCGCCGGCGTCGGCCCCAGTGACGTCGTGTACGACCTCGGCTCCGGCGACGGCCGCATCGTCATTACCGCAGCCCGCAAGTTCGGCGCGCGCGCAGCCGTGGGCGTTGAGCTCGACGACCACCTCATCTACCAGAGCGAAGAAAGCGCTCGCCAGGCGAACCTCGGCGCGCGGGTGAAATTTCTGCAGCAGGATTTTTTCAAGACTGATTTTTCTGAGGCATCGGTCGTCACGCTGTACCTGCTGCCGGCGGTCATGAGACGCTTGCGCGAGCGCATGCTTCGGCTCAAACCGGGCACCCGTCTGGTTGCGCACGATTTCGATTTTGAAGACTGGAAGCCCGACCGCAAAACGACGATCCGCAAGAACGTATTCCTGTGGATTGTTCCGGCGCCCGTCGCTGGGCAATGGCAAGTGCGCGCCGCAGTCCCCGGCGGCGACTTCGCTTTCGGCCTCGAGCTGCGGCAGAAGTATCAGGAGCTCGACGGCTTTGCGCGGATCGAAGGGCAGCCAGGCGGCTTGTGGGAGGCCAATCTTGAAGGTGACCATGTCAGATTCGTCGTCGTGGACAGCCGCGACCGTGATAATGAAGCGACCCTGTATTTCGACGGCCGTGTAAACGGCGGTGTCATGGAAGGCGAGGGCACTCGCGGCGTCGGTAATCAGCAGTCGCGCTTCAGGTGGCGTGCAACGCGCGTTGGTGACGGCTCCACGAAAAGCGGCGGCAACAAGTGACCAGGCGTCGGACCGCGCTCGCTTGCGCGCTTCAATTCGTTGCAGCGATGGTGCTGCTGCCGCGGGTATTCGCGCAGGCCGCCGACGTGCCGTACGTTGCGACGCCGATGAACGTCGTCGTAGCGATGCTCGAGCTGGGTGCGGTCGGGCCGGAGGATTACCTCATCGACCTGGGCTCCGGGGACGGGCGGATCGTGACCACCGCAGCGAAGACGCGCGGCGCGCGCGGCCTCGGCGTCGAGCTCGACGGTGCGCTCGTCAGCGAGGCGCGACGTGAAGCGCAGCGCCAGGGTGTCGCGAGCCGCGTGGAGTTCCGAGCGGAGAACCTTTTCGTAACGGACCTCAAAGCCGCAACGGTGCTCACGAGTTATCTATTCCCGCGCATCAACATGCAGCTTCGGCCGGTCATCTTCGAGCAGATGAAGCCGGGAAGCCGCGTGGTGTCGCACGAGTTCGATTTCGGCAACTGGAAGCCCGACGCGCAGGTGACAGTGAAAGTACCGAACAAGCCCTACGGCCCGCCGCAAAGCGACGTGTTCCTGTGGGTGGTGCCGGCAAAAGCGGCAGGCCGATGGGAGTGGCGGTTCCCGGATGAGCCTGGGGCGGGGGTGTACTCGGTGACGCTGGAGCAGACGTTCCAGGAGTTGCGGGGGACCGCTGTAATCGCAGACAAACCGGCTCGTCTCGAGAGCCCGCGGCTGCGTGGCGAAGAGATTCGCTTTACGCTCGCAGGCGAGGTGGAAGGACGGCCGCTACGCCGCGAATTCGTCGGCCGAGTCAGCGGCGACATAATCGTCGGCAAAGCGCGCGCCCCCAATGCAGAATCCGGCTTCGCGTGGCAGGCAACCCGCGTCGCACCCGGCAAGATCAACATCGACTGAAGAGGCTTCACATGAACTGGTTCAGAAAAGCATTGCTCGTGGTGGCGCTTCCCGCGGTCGCACTCATGCGGCCCGCGCTCGCGCAGGAAGGCCGCGGCGACGTCGTTTACGTTCCGACGCCGCAGATCGTCGTCGACGAGATGCTGGGCATGGCGAAGATCGGCGCAAAGGATTATCTCGTCGACCTGGGCTCAGGCGACGGACGCATCGTCATCACCGCAGCCAAAAAATATGGCGCTCAGGGTATCGGCGTCGACCTCGATTCTTATCTTCTCCGCCTCGCGCGTGACGGCGCGAAGAAGGAAGGCGTCACGGCGCGTGCGACGTTCCTCGAAGAGAACCTGTTCGAAACCGATCTTTCGAAGGCCACGGTTATCTCGACCTACCTCCTGCCTGAGATGAACCTGAAGCTTCGCCCCAAGATCCTCGCGCTTAAACCGGGTACACGCGTGGTGGCGCACGACTATCACATGGGCGACTGGTATCCCGATTCACAAAAGGACATTCCCGTTCCCGAGAAAGTCGTCGGCACGCCCGGCGTGAGCTACATCTATCTCTGGGTCGTACCCGCAAAGGTGGCCGGCAAGTGGCAGGGTCAGGTGAGTGCGGCTGGGAAGGATGTGCCTTACGAGATCGCGTTCGATCAGCTGTTCCAGATCCTCGAAGGCAATGTGCGTGCGGGCGCGGACAACGCGCAGCTCCGTGGACGTGTCGTGAATGGTGACCAGATCACGTTCACGACGCAGCCGAAAGGCAGCGCGGGCGGTCAGCGCCACGAGTTCACCGGGCGCATCACCGGCGACATGATGCAAGGCACGGTGCGCATCGGCGAAGGCGCGAACGCGCGCCAGGCAAACTGGAGCGCGAAAATCGCGCAGCGCGGTGAGGTTCGCCGTGCAGCCGACGACGACAAGGCGAATTGATATGAGCGCGAGCACGCAGGCTCCAGCACCAAGACAGACGCTGACGCTCTTCGACGCGATCGCGATGATCGTGGGCCTCATCGTCGGCGCCGGAATTTTCGGAACGCCGTCGATCGTCGCCGGGGCTGTGGGCAACGAGTCCCTGCTCATCGCGCTCTGGGTAGCCGGTGGCGTGTTCTCGATCATCGGCGCGCTGTGCTATGCGGAGCTCGCAACGGCATTTCCTTCGGCCGGCGGCGAGTATCACTTTTTGCAAAGGGCGTTCGGGCGTCCGCTCGCTTTCCTGTACGGCTGGGCCCGCATGACCGTGATCGTCGCGGGTTCCATCGCGGTGTTCGCGTATCTTTTCGGGGACTACATGTCGAGAGTGATCAACCTCGGCGTGTACTCGTCGCCCATCTGGGCCGCGATCGTCGTGGCCGTGCTGACGCTCGTGAACTACGTCGGCATCCGCGAAGGGAAAGCCACACAGAACCTCTTCACGGTGCTGGAAGTCGGCGGCCTCGTGCTGATCGTCGTGGCGGGTCTTATTCTGGCGCCCACACCTGCGCCGGCTGCCCCTGTTGCCGCCGGTGTCAGCGGTCCGTGGTACATGGGTGCCGGTTTTGGCACCGCGATGCTCTTCGTCCTCTTCACTTACGGCGGCTGGAACGATGCCGCCTATATCTCGGCTGAAGTGCAGAATCGCGAGCGCAACATGGTGCGCGCACTGCTTTACGCGATCGGTATCGTCGCGCTGCTCTACGTGCTGGTAAACATCGCTTACCTGAAAGGCCTTGGCTACGACGGTATGGCGCGTTCGGACGCGGTGGCGGCCGATCTCCTGAAGGCCGTGTGGGGCACGGGTGGAGAAAAGCTGATTTCGGTCATGATCGCGATTGCCGCGCTGACGTCAGTGAACGGTTCGATGATCGTCGGCGCGCGCTCGAATTACGCACTCGGCCGCGACTGGCCTCTGCTCGGTTTCCTCGGGCGCTGGGACGAGAAGAGTGGCTCGCCGCGCACCGCGATCGTTTTCCAGGGCGCTGTGGCGCTTGCGTTGGTCGCACTCGGCGCCATTCAGAACGCAGGCTTCAAAGGTCTCGTGGAGTATTCCCTGCCCGTTTTCTGGGGTTTCTTCATGCTCACCGGTCTCGCGCTATTCGTTCTGCGCAGGAAAGAGCCTTACACGCCGCGGCCGTTCCGAGTACCCGGATATCCGCTGGTGCCGGCGATCTTTGTACTGATGTGCGGGTACCTCCTCTACTCGAGCATTGTGTTCCATGGCACCCATGCGCTCGTCGGGCTTGGCGTGCTCGCCGTAGGCGCGGTCCTCATGCTTCTCACTCGCCGCGGCATGGGTGCGCCGTCGCAGCCGACCTGAGCCTTCCGGCGCTCAACGCGTCACGACTTCTCCGCTTCGGGTACCAGCGTCAACCAGTCGAATCCGAGGGTGGCGGCGAGCGACTGCAGGAATGCGAGCGGCAGTTCGGCCGCGCTCTGCACCGGAGCCCTCATGAAGTCTTCGAGTGGCCAGCCTGCGTGCCGCTCGAGCTGCAGGAGCGACACGCCTCGAGCCGCGAGGTGCGTCTCGACGAGTGCGGGAAGATCGATGAGGTCGATGCGGCTCGCGGGCGCGCCGCGATTCGGAAAGAGCTCATGGACATGAACGCCTAAAAGCGAGGCAAGATCGAGCGTCTGAAAGAGGGTCAGAGTCGAGGCGAGCTCCGCGTCGTTTCGCTCGAGGTCTTCGTACCACGCGGGGTTCAAGCCGAGACGCTGCACCACGTCGTCTTTCGATCGCCCGGCCCGGATGCGGAAGGTCCGGATGCGCTCAGCGGTGCCTGACGCTTCGTTATCGGTCATGTATCTTCGTATGCGAGGAGCCGGCGCGTTCCTGCGCATCTTCCGGTTCGAAGCGCGAAGCGAGAAAACTGTCGAAGGCGCCTGCGGCGACGAGTATGACGCCGACGATGAAGAGGCTTTGTCTCAGGCTGAGCGGGGCCCCATCACCTGTCGCTTCCAGCATCAGGAACGGAAATGCGAGTCCGCAAAGCAGCGCCCACATCCCGAAAATAACGAAAATCGAAATGAGAAAAAGGTGTCCGCTGTAAAAGACGCCGCCATACAGCAGCACGCTCGAAAGGATGAGTGCAATCGCGCATGAGATGAGCCAGCGGCTCAGAAGGTCGAGGCGCGCCGTCCGGCGGCAGACCCGGCATGTCGCGGTTCCGCCCATGGTGGTGCATACCATGTCGCGCCGGGTGAAAACTTTCCGCTTGCAGCTGGGGCACGCGATCATGGAGAGCTAGAGCTACAGCCCGAGCCGGTGTTGGTCCACGAGCGACTCGCACATCTGCGTGTGGATGCCGAGAACCTGCTTTTTGTCCGGAGAGGCGTAAACGCGAGCGACCGTCTCATAGCTGCGGGCACGCAGCGTCGTGAGCGGGGGCGACAGCAGCTGCAGCGTACGCTCCGTGCCTGTGACGCTTCGGCTCGCCGTAAGTGGCACGTTTCGTTCAGCGGGGTTCTCGAACTCGACTTCGACGAACCCGCCGCGCGGCAGGGACTTCGTGACCACCAGATCGATCCGCAGGCGCGCTTCTCTCGACTTTGAATCGACGTGAACGCCGCATACTCTGGTCGAAAAATACGACGTGTTGGCGCTGGGTGAAGACGAGAAAAACGGCAAACGCATGCCGCAAGCACCGAGCGCGAACGGCATGATCACCCCGAGTGCGACCCGCCAGGCGGTTCCCAGTCGCACGCCTGCAGCACTCATCGCCCGCGAAGCGCGACCGGCTGTGCGGCGCCGAAGCGGCGAGCGATCAGAAGTGTGGTGCATACGACGATAGCGTCGAGCACCGCGTAGAAGGCGCTGGCAATCGCAGGCGGATTGGTCGTCACGAGCGATAGTGCAGGCACGTCCCTCACCCAGGTCCAGTTGCCCAGCCACGTGCCGTAGAGCTCGAGCGCGAGTGCGAGCAGGAAAGTGCTTGCATAGAGGCGGCGATGGAGCGGCATCGCAATCGCGATACCTGCGAGCATCGCGAAAAGTGGCAGGGCGAACGTGTCTATACCGGCGGCCGCAGCTGCGAGTGCGTAAGTAGCGGCCCCTCCGAGAATAACGTTAGCCGTGCGCTCCGACATTCGCTGTGCCACGCCGACCGCGAGCACGAGCAGCATGACGTGCCCTGCCGGAACGAAGAGCGGAACGTTACCGAGGCGGTATGCATAAAGACCCCACACGAGCGACAGAAAGAGCTCGCCCGCGGTTGCGATCACCATGCACGCGAGCAGCGCCCGGCGCTCGTGAGTCTCCACACTGGCGAGTACGTAAAAGAGCACCAGCCATACCGCAAGGCTCAGAAGCGCCTGCCCGGGCAGGTCCGTGCCCATGTCAATCGCGAGCCCGCTCGCGATGACAACGACAATCAGAATTCTCGCCGACGTGCTTACACCCGCAAGCGTGAGAGGTATGCCTGCCAGAGCTGTATCTTTATTGCTTGCCGAGCCCGAGCCGCTTGGCGACTTCGGTATAGGCCTTGGTGCGCTCGCGCATGAATGGGTCCATGCGTTCTACCCCGACATTCACGAGCTCGAAACCACTCTTGAACGCGAGCTCTTTCATCTCGGCATCGTTGTTCAGGGTCGCCCACAGGTCGGACATGCGCTTTCGCGCGTCAGGCGGTGTCGACTTCGGCATTCCGATGCCGCGGTAAGCGCCGTCGATCCAGTTGATGCCGAGCTCCTTGAAGGTGGGCGTATCGGGCAAGAGCGGGTGGCGCTTGTCGAGGGCGATCGCAATTGCCCGGACCTTACCCTTGTTGTTGATCGCGAACGCCGAATACGACATCGCACCGGTCACGTGCTGCCCCAGCACGGCCGTCGTCAGGTCGCCAGTGCCCTTGAACGGCACGTAAGTGGTGGAGACGCCGGCGATAAGGTTGAACTTCTCATGGGCGGCGTGATTCGCGGAGTTGGTACCGGAGCCGGCGAATGTGAGCTTGCCCGGCTGTGCTTTCGCCATCTTGATGAGGTCCTGGTAAGTCTTGATGGGGCTTTGATCCGGGACGATGATCGCGTCGGGCGTGTAATGAAACCAGTAGATCGGCGTGATGTCGTCGGTTTTGTATTGCACCAGGCCTTCGAGCGGCTGTAGCACGATGTGAGGCAGGTTGATGCCGATGATATTCGTCATGTCGCCGGGGAGCTGGTTGATCTGCGCCCACATGAGGCCGCCGCCGGCGCCCGGCTTGTATTGCACGATCGTCTCGATCGCCGGGCATTTCTTCTTCAACACGAGCTGCTGGTGGCGCGCGGAGATATCCGACTCGCCGCCAGCCGGGAACGCCTGCCAGTAGTTGATATTGCGCTCCGGGCACGACTGTGCGGCGGCAGATCCCACGGCCAGCATGGCTGCGAGTGCGGAGAGTGTTGCTGCGAATCGTCTGAGTTGCATGTGCTCCTCCTTTTCGTTAAGCCTGCTCGAGATCGAGCGGCAGCACGCGCTTTTTCACGCGGCATTCTTCCACGTACTTCCGAATCTGTTCCCTGACGTGCTCGCCGTCCCGCACCGCACGCAGGATGATATGGGGATGCGACGTATCGGAGGTTCGGAGGGTAATGTTTCCGAGCGAGAAAAGCCTCAGGATGAAGGGCTGCTCCAGCTTGTAATCGCGCACGCGGTAGAGCTCCAGCTCGTCGAGCGCCTTGTTGAGAACGCCCTGCCTGATTCGCAGACGCTCGCTCGTAAGCTCATAGCGAATGTTACGCAGGACGAGCCATTTCCAGATCGCCACAAACACAGGAACCACGAGCCAGCTGAGCAGTGCGCACAGCAGGTATAGCGGGGCGTTCAGAAGCTGCGAGGGGGAGCCGGACCAGACGAGCTCTTCAGTGGACATGCTTTTAAGCGTCATGCGGTGAGAAATTCACCCTGCTGTATACCAGAAGACGGCCCGTTCGACCCGGGAGGCGAAAATGGCTGTTCGAGAGAGACACTGCACCGATCCGTTGCTCGCCTGTTCCGAGACAGTACAATCGCGCATCGTCCGGCTGATCTCGCGCCGGCGCGTGTTGGAGAAATCGTGAATCGGCAGATCCAGGAAGCATTCATCGTCGCGGCGACCCGCACGCCCGTTGGCAAGGCGCCGCGCGGCATGTTCAGGCACACGCGACCCGACGACATGCTCGCGCATGTGCTCAAAGCCGTGCTCGCGCGCTGCCCGGGGCTCGATGCGGGCGATGTCGAGGACGTCATTGTCGGCTGCGCAATGCCTGAAGGCGAGCAGGGCTTGAACGTCGCGCGTGTAGGGCTGCTGCTCGCCGGCTTTCCGGATGGCGTGCCCGGCATGACAGTCAATCGCTTCTGCGCCTCAGGGCTCCAGGCGATCGCGCTTGCCGCCGACCGCATTCGCCTGGGCGAAGCCGATGTGATGATCGCCGGCGGCACCGAAAGCATGAGTTTGGTGCCGATGGGTGGCAACAAGCCGAGCTTCAATCCCGACATCTTCGACAACGACAACGTGGCGATTGCGTACGGCATGGGCATCACCGCCGAGACGGTCGCTACGCGATGGAAGGTCAGCCGCGAAGCGCAGGACCTTTATGCGGCCGACAGTCACCGGCGCGCGGCGCAAGCCATGGAAGCCGGCGCGTTCCGCGAGGAAATCACGCCCTACAACCTCGTCGAGCGTGTGCCGAATCTAACGGCCGGTGAGATACGGAAGGTCGAGCGCGAGGCGGTGAATGACGAAGGTCCGCGCCGCGACACTTCACCGGAAGCGTTGGCGAAGCTGAAACCTGCGTTCGCGGTGAAAGGCAGCGTGACCGCGGGCAACAGTTCGCAGATGTCCGATGGGGCAGGCGCCGTCGTGCTGATGAGCGAAGGCGCCGTGAGGCGTTACAACCTGACGCCGCTGGGCCGCTTCGTCACCTACGCCGTAGCCGGCGTGCCGCCGGACGTGATGGGCATCGGCCCGCTGAAAGCGATACCGAAGGCGCTGGTGCGCGCGGGGCTCAAGACGGACGACATCGACTGGATCGAGCTCAATGAAGCATTCGCCGCGCAGACGCTCGCGGTCATGCAGGAGCTCGGGCTGAACCCCGAGAAGGTGAATCCGCTGGGTGGCGCGATCGCACTCGGGCATCCGCTCGGCGCGACGGGCGCGGTGCGCACGGCGACGGTGATGCATGCGCTGCGGCGACATCGAAAGAAATACGGCATGGTCACGATGTGCATCGGGACCGGGATGGGGGCGGCGGGGATCTTCGAAGCCTTTTAATACAACGTCCGAAAGTGCACCCCTACTTTCGGCTGGAACGGCAGTCAGCACTCCAGGCTTGGGGCGGCCCGGCGCCTGAAGTGCGCAAAGATCAACGTAGAACCGAGTGGGATGCAC
>JBKJPI010000053.1:0-6706 GCA_046595235.1 Burkholderiales bacterium
TCGGTCAGGGCTTCCGCGAGACGGTCGGCGAGCGCCTTCAACATGATCGAGCTGTAGTCGTCGTTCTGACGCTCGAAAATTTCGAGGCGCTTCTCGATGCCGGTGCCGGCGGTAACCGCAAAGGCGCCGATGTAATCGGGAACGCCCGAGCTCTTCGGCGCAATGAAGTCCGCAAGCGACAGATTCGGATTGCCCGTCGGCTTCTCAGTTTGCTGTCGCAGGTTGTGCCACGTCATCAGCACTCTCGAGCGCGACTCGTCGGCGTAGATCTCGATGTCTTCGTTGTTCACGCGTGCCGCCGGAAACAGCCCGAACGTGGCACTCGCGGTCAGCCAGCGCCCTTCGATGACCTTCTTCAACATCGCCTGGCCTTCGGCGAGCACGCTACGCGCGGATTCGCCGACGATGGCATCGTCCAGGATTGCGGGGTACGGCCCGGACAGCTCCCACGTCTGGAAAAACGGGCTCCAGTCGATGTACTGCGCGATCTCGGCGAGGTCGTAGTTCTTGAGCAGCTTCACACCGATCATCTCGGGCTTCGGCGGCACGTAATGCTTCCAGTCGGTTTTATGCCCATTCTCGCGGGCGCGGCCAATCGGGATCAGCGTCGGACCCTTCTTGCTTTCGTGCTGGATACGCACGCGCTCGTAATCCGCCTTCATATCGGCGATGTATCCCGTTCGCTGCTCGTCCGACAGGAGACTGCTGCACACCGCTACGCAGCGCGACGCGTCCGGCACCCATACCACCGGACCCTTGTAGTGCGGCGCGATCTTGACCGCGGTATGCGTGCGCGATGTCGTCGCACCTCCGATGAGGAGCGGAATTTCGCCATAGCCCTCGCGCTGCATTTCACGCGCGTTGTGAGCCATCTCTTCTAGCGAGGGTGTAATGAGACCGGAAAGACCGATGATGTCGGCTTTTTCCTGACGGGCGATTTCGGAGATCTTGGTCCAGGGCACCATGACGCCGAGGTTGATCACCTCGTAGTTGTTGCACTGGAGCACGACCGCGACGATGTTCTTGCCAATGTCGTGCACGTCGCCCTTCACGGTCGCGAGAACGATCTTGCCTTTGGCACGGCTGTCGCCGGCCGCGGCTTTTTCCGCCGCGAGAAAAGGCTCGAGATGCGCAACCGCCTGTTTCATGACCCGCGCTGACTTGACCACCTGGGGCAGGAACATCTTGCCGGCACCAAAGAGGTCGCCGACGACGTTCATGCCGTCCATGAGCGGCCCCTCTATGACGCTGATCGGCCGCCCGAGCTTGACCCGCGCCTCCTCGGTGTCTTCCACGATGTAGTCTGCAATGCCCCTGACGAGCGCGTGGGTGAGGCGCGCCTCCAGCGTGCCCTTGCGCCACTCGAGATCCTGCGTCGAGACTTTCGCCTGGCCTTTCACCGTTTCGGCGAAAGTCACCATACGCTCGGCGGAATCGGGCCGCCGGTTGAAGATGATGTCCTCGACGTGAGTCAGCAGGTCTTTCGGAATCTCGTCGTAGACGCCGATCTGTCCGGCATTGACGATCGCCATCGTGAGCCCCGCCTTGATGGCGTGATATAGAAAAGCCGTATGAATTGCTTCGCGCACCGGATTGTTGCCGCGGAACGAGAACGAGATGTTCGAAAGACCGCCGCTCACGCGCGCATGCGGCAGATTCTCGCGAATCCAGCGCGTGCCTTCGATGAAGTCGATTCCGTAGTTGTTGTGCTCCTCGATCCCCGTCGCGATCGCGAAGATGTTCGGATCGAAGATGATGTCTTCCGCCGGAAAGTCGACTTCCTCCACGAGAATGCGATAAGCAGTCCCGCAGATCTCGATCTTGCGCTCGAGCGTATCGGCCTGCCCGTTCTCGTCGAAAGCCATGATGATGATCGCCGCGCCGTAGCGGCGCGCAAGCCGCGCCTGACGCACGAATTCGGCCTTGCCTTCCTTCATGCTGACCGAATTGACGATGCACTTCCCCTGCACGCACTTCAGCCCCGCCTCGATCACGTCCCACCGGGAAGAATCGATCACGACGGGAACGCGCGAAATGTCAGGCTCGGCTGCAACGAGGTTCAGAAACTTCACCATCGCCGCTTTCGAATCGAGCATCGCCTCGTCCATGTTGATGTCGATCAACTGCGCGCCGTTCTCGACCTGCTGACGCGCGACGGACAGGGCGGCGGCGAAGTCGCCGTTCAGGATGAGCTTGGAGAACCCGGGGGAGCCGGTGACGTTGGTGCGCTCGCCGATGTTCACGAACAGCGAGTCGTCGCCGATGTTCAGCACTTCCAGACCGGAAAGGCGCGTACGATGCTCGATCGTCGGCACGCGTCTCGGCGGAAGGCCGCTGATCGCGTCGGCAATGGCCTTGATATGCGCGGGCGTCGTGCCGCAGCAGCCGCCTGCGACGTTGATGAAGCCGCTTTTCGCGAAATCCAGGAGATAGGCGGCGGTCTGCTCGGGCGACTCGTCGTACCCCGTGTCTGCGAGCGGGTTGGGCAGTCCTGCGTTGGGATAGGCGCACACGAACGTATCCGCTACGGTTGCGATCTCCTCGATGTAAGGCCGCATGAGCGCGGCACCGAGCGCGCAGTTGAGGCCCACGGTGAGCGGTCTCGCGTGCCGCACTGAATTCCAGAACGCTTCGGGCGTCTGGCCGGAGAGCGTGCGGCCCGAGGCGTCGGTGATCGTGCCGGAGATCATGACCGGCAGCCGAACGCCGGACTCTTCGCAGAACTGATCGATCGCGAAGAGCGCCGCTTTTGCGTTGAGCGTGTCGAATATCGTTTCGAGCAGGAACAGATCGACACCACCTTCGACAAGCGCGCCCAGGGCTTCGGTGTACGTCGCGACGAGCTCGTCGAACGTCGTGTTGCGATAGCCGGGATCGTTCACGTCGGGCGAAATCGATGCCGTCCGGTTCGTCGGGCCGAGAGCGCCTGCAACAAAGCGCGGACGCGACGGATCTTTCGCTTCGTACAGGTCCGCCGCGGCGCGCGCGATCCTCGCCGCCTCGAGGTTGAGCTCCTTCACCAACCCTTCCATGTGGTAATCGGCCTGGGCGATCGAGGTCGAGTTGAAAGTGTTGGTCTCGATGATGTCCGCACCGGCGGCGAGATATTGCTCGTGAATCTCGCGGATGATCTGCGGCTGCGACAGCACCAGAAGGTCGTTGTTACCTTTCACGTCGTGCGCATGGTCCTTGAAGCGCGCGCCGCGATACTCGGCCTCTCCGAGCTTGTACTGCTGGATCATGGTGCCCATGGCACCGTCCAGGATGAGAATGCGCTCTTCAAGGGCGCTCTTGATGCGCGTCGACCGGCTGGAAATCATTGGAGGTTCTGGCGCTGCAACACGTGCGCCAAGTTGCTGATAAGGGGGCGGAATTTTAGCATGCACTAGCGCGCCGCCCGTCTCTCCAGCCCGAGGTGAAGCATCCAGCAGAGCCATCCGACACCCATGATGGCGGCCATGCCGAGCGCGAGTGTGAGGTCGTTGTGGGAAAGCAGGGGCGACACCACGCCCGCGACGATGCCTGAAACGAGGCTGTGCGAGAAGCCGATCAGCGAGGCCGTCAGCCCGCGGTTGGTAGGGAAAAGATCGAGCGCGATCAGCGTGAGACTTGGCATCGCGAGTGCCATGCCGATCGTGTACACCATCACCGGCACGACGGACCACGGCAGCGCAGGGCCGGAAAGCCCGCTGTATAGAAGATTGCCGACGGCCGCCGCAAACATCACGCAATAGGCAACCTTCGCCGTTTTTCGCGGGCTCAGGCGGCCCGCGAGCTTGCCTGACAGCCATGCGCCGATCATGACGCCCGCGATGCCTGGAACGAAAAGCCAGGGGAAATCGCGTGCGCCGAGGTTGAGAAGGTCATAGATGAACGCCGGTGCCGAGACGATGTACAGAAAAAACCCGCTGAAATTGAGCGCGACCGCCGCAGAGATGAGGAAGAGCGGCACGCTTCTGCCGAGCGTCCAGTAATTGCGGGCGAGCGTCTTCAACTCGAACGGCTGCCGCTGCGGCACCGGCAGCGTTTCGGCGAGGCGCCACTGACATGCAATCAGCAGCAGTACGCTGTATACGACGAGAAAGACGAATACGGAACGCCAGCCAAAGGCGCTTTGAAGCCAGCCGCCGATCACCGGTGCAATCGCCGGTGCCAGCCCGAAGATCATCGTCACGAGCGACATCAGGCGCTGCGCGGCGTGGCCTTCGAAACTGTCGCGGATGATCGCGCGGCCGACCACGATGCCCGCGCCAGCGGACGCGCCCTGGAGCACCCTGAAAGCGAGCAGCTGCTCGAAGCTTCCGGCCAGGGCGCAGCCGATCGAGGCCGCTACGAATACCGCAAGATTCGCAATCACCACCGGGCGCCGTCCGAATGAATCGGAAAGGGTGCCGTGAAAAAGCGTCATGACCGCGAAGGCGATGAGGTAGAGCGACAGCGTCTGCTGCACTTCAACGGTAGACACCGCAAGGTCGGACTGAATGGCCGGAAACGACGGAAGATAGGTGTCGACGGCGAAAGGGCCAATCATTGCGAGCGCCGCGAGAAGGGTTGCAAGCGAGCGCACACGTCGCTGTTCGTCAGTGCTCGAAGGCGCTGAAATCATATAACCATATGCTTAACTCGTTTTAGACAGCGTGCCTGGACGATGCTTCGTGATTGCTACACTACGCGGTAAGCGCGCATAACGCGATTCCTCGCCGTGCCGCTCAACGCACTAAACAGGAGCATACGGTTCGATGGGTCTTGGATCACCACGGCCTCCTCGTCTGCCACTTGTCGCTCCGCCAGCTGCGCGGCTTGCAGAAGGGTTAGTGGAGCGCGATGTTCTGCCGTGGATGATAGTGCTGGTCGGCGTTTTGCTTTCGTTCATGTTATTCGGCTTCACACGCGCGGCGGTCGAGCGCCTCGCGGACGTGCTGAATGGCAAAGCGCTCGCGCCCGTCGACCCGCTCCTCCCGTGGTTCGTCCTGATCTGCGGCTTCCTTGCCACAGCCGTCATCTCCGGTCTTTCATATCTGCTCGCCTCCTCGCGCCGCGAGGCAGCAAGAATTGCCGGGGACATGGCGCGCAATTTCAGAGAACGCGAGGCCTTCCTCTCGGAGGACATTACGGCCCGAAAACTCGTCGAGCAGGAGCTCATGGAAAGCCGCGCGCTCCTTAACGACGCGCAGAAGCTCGCGCATGTCGGCTGCTGCCAATACAGCCCTCTCGACGACCGCATCATCTGGTCCGACGAGCTTTACAGGATTCACGGCCTGGATCCCGCGACTTTCTCGCCGTCCTTCGCTTCAGCAATGAAGTGTGTGCACCCGATGGATCGCGGCCGCTGGGCCGATACGATCGCGCTGGCGTTGCGCAACGGCGAGCCTTTCACGACCGAACACCGGCTGTTGCGTGTCGACGGCAAGGTGAGGCACGTGCTCGCCCTTGGTGAAGTAATGAAGGATGCGGGCGGACGGTCGCGCCGCCTGCTGTGGTCGGTGCTCGACGTGACTGACCAGAAGCAGACGGAGGAATCGCTGCGAGGCTCAGCGGAACAGTTGAAGGCGCTCTCGCGCCGGCTCGTCGAAATTCAGGAAGCCGAGCGGCGGCAACTTTCGCGCGAGCTGCACGATCGCGTCGGACAGAACCTGACGGCTCTCAGCATCAATCTCGACATGCTGAACAGGAGTCTCTCGGGCGAACGTAGCGACGAGCAGCGACAGCGCCTCAGCGATTCTTCCGCGCTGCTCGAAGCAACTGTGGATTCGATCGAGAACGTCGTGGCCGAGCTTCGCCCCCCGATGCTCGACGACTACGGATTGCTGCCTGCGCTGAATTGGTACGCGAAAGATTTTTCTAGGCGGACCGGAATCGCGGTGACAGTTTCCGGCAGCGACACCGACGAGCGGGTGCCGGCAGAGATGGCGATCACTTTCTTTCGAATTGCGCAGGAAGCGCTCACGAACGTTGCAAAGCACGCACGCGCCGCGCGCGCTGAAATCGTCTTTGAGCGCACGGCCAGCCACTGCTTTATGACCGTCGCAGACAACGGTATCGGCCTCGAGCGCGCGCCCGACAGAGACACGGAGCGGCGTCCTCGCCTGGGAATGGTCACGATGCGAGAGCGCGCACAGGCCGTCGGTGCGAGTTTTCTTGTCCGCACGCTGCCCGGCGGCGGCACGGAGGTCGCGGTCCGCGTCCCATGACGATCAGCGTTCTTATTGCCGATGACCACGCGGTAGTCGCGGAAGGCCTGCGTCATCTCATCAGTGCGCACGCCGAGATGCACGTGATCGGGCTCGCGGAGAACGGGCGCGACGCGGTACGCATGGCAATGGAGGCTTCACCGGACATCGTACTCATGGATCACGGAATGCCGCTGCTCAATGGCACGGAGGCGACGCGCCTCATACGCGAACGCTGCCCGGCGACACGCGTGATCATGCTGTCGATGTATTCGGACACCGTGCACGTCTACCGCGCGCTGCAGGCCGGCGCGACCGGCTATATCCTCAAGCGCTCGGTTGCGCGCGAAGTCGTCGACGCGATCCGCACGGTGGCTCGCGGTGGTCGCTACCTCTCGAAGCAACTCGCCGACCTCATCGACCACGTCGTGCGTGAGAGCGGGCCTGAAGATCCGCTCGAACGCCTGAGCTCGCGCGAGCGCCAGGTGCTGCAGCTTCTCTCGGAAGGTCACAGCGTCGCCGAAATCGCCGCAACG